>CAXHFH010000006.1:0-40411 GCA_964015995.1 uncultured Alphaproteobacteria bacterium | reverse complement strand
CCACCGATTTCTACACCTCTGGATTCGTCGGCAGCGTCAGATGTGTATAAGAGACTGAATTAGAGGATGAAACAACCGCATTGGTTGTTGCCGCACCAACCCCTTGAGCGCCGCGCGCCGAGTTAAAGCCATGATAACATCCCATGATAGAGACAATAAACCCGAACGCCGCCGCCTTCCACAAACCAGATACAACATCCATTTGCGTGACAACATCCCATGTTTGGGTCAAATAACTGGCTGGTGAAAACCCAAGCGAGTAAATCGAAACAATATAACCGCCATAAACGCCGATGATATCACCAACCAAAACCAGTATCGGCAAAGTCAGTGTCGCCGCGATCACACGCGGCGCGATAAGGTATTTAAAGGGATTAACCGACAAGGTGCGCAGCGCGTCAATTTGCTCGGTCACGCGCATCGTCCCAATTTCCGCAGCAATCGCCGCACCTACGCGTCCCGCCACCATTAATCCGGCCAGAACAGGTGATAATTCACGAGTGATAGACAACACAACCACACCCGCAATCGCACTCTCTGCGTTAAATCTTGTAAATCCGGTATAACTCTGCAACGCCAGAACCATCCCTGTGAACAGAGCCGTCATACCAACAACAGGCAAGGAATAATATCCAATATCAGTTAATTGGCGCATTAATTGTGAGGGGTAGAAAGGCGGCGCAAAACAGTTTGCCACACTGCGGCCTGTGAATGCGCCAAGACGCCCAGTCGCTGCCAAGAAATTCAATAGACCTGCGCCAATCATGCCACAAAAATTCAACAATGCCGTGATAGGCCCGCCTGACGGCTTGCTGTCTATATCAGTGATGGTCGCTTGTGATGTCATATTTCTAGCTGAAAACCCGATCTTTATTCAAAACATCAAAACACTAAAGGAATTCACAATTCTCGTCTATACTCAACTTTCGTAATATGTCTGCAATCCACGATGATAACCATGAATAATACCAAATCCATTCCGATTGATGATCTTGTGTGTATGCATGATGCCGCCGATCACTATAATTACCGCATCGATCTGGCCTATGCGCATGCGGATAATTTGCTCTTCGCGGAACAAATATACAAAAGCAACGCTCGCTTGTGGCTCCATAAAACTCTGGCAGAGATTGTATGTCGCGCGGCAAAGCATTGTTTTAATACACATAACGCACGCTTTATTCTTTACGATGGATTACGCACCACCAATGCTCAAGAAAAAATGATGCGCACCAAACGTGCACGTGAAAACCCACATTGGATACAAGAGCCGCGCATGCTCTCTACGCCCGGTACAGGCGGTCATCCGCGTGGCATGGCCATTGATATCGGGCTTGAAACGCTTGAGGGTGAACTCATTGATATGGGCACGCCTTTTGATTCGATGACCAAAGAAGCCCACAGAGCGTATAATCACCCCGAGCACATCAAAAAGAACCGCGCCATACTGGATGAAAGCATGACGAGCGCTGCCAAACCTTCAAAAACGCCGCTTCATCTACTCTCTGAAGAATGGTGGGATTTTCGTTTACCTGCAAACGTTTACACCGAATATGCTCCGCTGTCAGATGATAATCTTCCTGCTCATATGCGCCTGATAAAATAGCACACATACAATTTGCGTTTTTTTTGTCATATTCTATAGTGACTTATAGTAAAAATTTATAGAGTTCGTATAAGAACCGTAATTTAAGAGGGTGATATGGCAGAAACACAAGCAAACGATGTAGTTTTACTTCAACAGGTTCTTATTGATAATCTTCAAGACCTTGGCTTCCGATCCATTACAGCAGGAAGCATTGGCGACAGCGAAGGTGTTCCCGACGGTATACTCGGAAACGGTACAGCGACTGCACTGAATACTCTAGCGATCATGGCACAAATTGAAGCAGGCATCGATCCAACTGAAATGACAACAGGCTATAACGCAGACAGCGCGCCCCTCATTACGGCCTACATCGAAAAATATGCAAGTCCGGAAGCAGCCGAACAATTCTCCGGCAGTATCCAATCCATATTCCCCGGTGGTGAGTTTAACGAAAATTATGACGAAGCTATCATTCGCAACGACACAGTAGCCAGAGAGCTCAATGTCGCACAATTCAGAAATATGGCAGAAGGCGCCGTTTCCATTACACAAGGCACACCGCCCCCTACATTTTCAACATCACCATTAAAAGATCAAATTACTGCCATGCAAGAAGTGATCTTCACAGGTCAAATTCTTGAGCAGATCGACATGCAAGCCGATGAAATCGGTAATTACCAAACGGGCGAAGCCGACGGTATCCTTGGTAAGGGCACAAGCGAGGCATTACAGAAACTTGTAATCCTATCCGAGCGCGCAGCAGGACGTGATGGCGAAGAAATAACAGGTGTTTACGACGCGACTTTGGTACAAACATACCTCGAAGCAAACGGCGTAACGGCGGAAGATGCACAAAAATTTGTTGATAATGCAGGTCAACTGAACGGCAATCTACAAACGCTATACGCTGCAATAGACATTGACCCCGCGACGGTACAACTCGCAGATAACGGGTCTAACGTTGATGAAAACGTGGCCGACAATAACAGCCGCACAGTCACAATGAATTACGCACAGTACGAATATTTAAGCGCAGTCGCGACAAGCGAAGCTGGTACGGCAGAAGATAATCTTGTTACTTTGGCCTACGGTGAAGCCATGAAAGCACGTGCGGACGAAATTGGATTAACCGCACAAGAAGAGATTCTACAAGAAAGACAAGAAGAATATACGCGTATGGTTGGTGCAGATACAACGGGGTTTGATACTGCTGCACTGGAAGCGCATTTGGCAGCAAATGAAGCTTATAAAACAGAAACTGAGACTTTACAGAACGATGTCGATACTCTTAAAGCACAACTTCACGCAGCCAACATTGAATTTACTGTGCCCGAAGGCGTCGGCAATGAACAATTAGCAGCGATCAGAACATCAATCGCAACAGTTGAAACAACACAAGTCGCCATGGTCATTGAAGACGATGCCCTTAACGGTAGCACCCTAGGCACGAGCGATACTCTCGGACCACTTGCCCCTGTCCCTATTTCCAGTGAACTGGACGGCATACCAAATGTATTCGGCCCGCGACTAGAAACAATCGAGGATTCCTTCATATCAGCGACTGATTCCGATTTACTGGTTTCATTAGAAGCAAGAAATACAGACAATCCAACAATTCCTGTATCATATGAACGTTTTGAAGAATTACGAGATGACGGTGGCATGTTATCGAATGATGAGAAAATGATCGTCGCTAATTATGAAACAGCTTACAACGCTGCCTTGCAGGAAAACGGCATAGAAGCAGCACAAGCGCGCTTGGATGCCGCTACCGCTGCTAAAGCTGGCGTAGGAGATAGATGGGATGCTGCCAAAGAACGATTTGACACAGTGTCAGATGAATTGGAAGCTGTCATAGAGCGCGTAAAGGCAACAGATGTCACATACGAAGCTATGAAAGATGGCCGCATGCAAGAATTCACAGCATCTTACAACACAGTCTCTGATCAAGAAACGGCCAGTTGGTACGACACCTCAGAAGAACAAGGAATATTTGATGCTGGTTACGCCGCCTATGAAGAAAAGCTTGCGGCTGATCCTGAATATCAACGCCTCATGGAAGAGCGCTCAACGCTTGACGGCCAACTATACGGCCTGGTTTCGGAGTATCACGGTAATTCAGCAGGCACAACGATCAGCCCTACAGCCGGCTCAATCTACTCAGAAGTAAACCAAGAGTTTTTTGCAGCCACGCAAGCGGTAAATGACATTGAAAGTGGTGTTCAAGAACAAGAACTTGCAGTTTCACTAACACCCGCACCAGAAGAAAACCAAGAATTGCTTGTTGGTGCTGATGCGACGGTGCAAACTCAATCACTAGGCGGATAAGCCTCGGAAATTATCAAACATAAATTCTTTTGTACCGCGCTCTGAGCGCGGTCAATATTTCGTATGATATCGTGCCCGCCGATTGCGCCAGATCATCAATGGTTTGATGCGGGCCTATAACCTCTATCATGTCACCGATTTTCGGGTATTCTGCTTCAGGTACAGCGCCTAAATCACAAATCACCAAATCCATCGACACACGCCCGCGAACAGGCAATTTATAGCCCTTCCAATAAAGTGCGCCCTCGTTACTAATCGCGCGGAAAAGCCCATCAGCATAGCCGATTGACATAACCGCGACATTGCCATTTTTATGAAAACGATGCGTGCTGTTATATCCTGCGGTTTCACCTAATTTTACACTATGGATTTGCAAAACGGGCACGTTTAACGATACGACCGGATTCATTGGGTTTTCAGCCACAGAATCAGACGGATGACCGCCATAAAGCGCAATCCCTGGACGCACCAAATCCAGATGAGTATCAGGCGATAAGAACACCCCGCCGGAATTGCACATCGAAAATTTGGTATCCGAAAAATGCGTCATAATTGTTTGAAACCACGCAAATTGATCTGCGTTAGTCGGGTTTTGCGATTCCTCAGACGACACAAAGTGGCTCATGACATATTTGACATCAATATTATCAAGCATAGATAAATCTGATGTGATAATTTCTGCTTCATCACCAGAAATACCAAGCCTGTTCATACCTGTATCAAAATGCAAAACGGCTGCGCCCTGCCCGTACACCCTAATGTCATGCAAAGAATTGAGCACGGGGGTAAGATTATATTCGTGATAAACATCGCGCGCTGTTTCTACAAAACCATTGAGAATATAAATTTCGGTATCAAGAAAAAGTGATCGAAGCTCTATACCCTCATCAATAGTCGCAACGAAAAACGAACGTGCGCCTGCCTCATATAAGGCAGGAACAACATGCACCGCGCCAAGGCCATAGGCATTAGCCTTCACCGATGGCGCAACAATGCAGTTTGCACCCACCTTATCTTGTAAAATTTTGTAATTGTGCCGAACCGCGTCCAGATCAATCGTCAACTCACCACTAAGTGCGCTCATGAACGCCCCCTAGAATCTTTGCGTATCGTGATGTTCGTCCAAATCACTGAACCTTGTGACATGCCCGTCAAAGTGCATGCGCACCGAGCCGATCGGACCGTGACGAGCCTTGGCAACAATACATTCACCGATATTCAAGGCGCGTTCACATTTTTCCTGCCACTGCATATGTTTTTCGGTGCCTATATCAGGCTCCGCGCGGTGCAGATAATATTCCTCACGGTAAACAAACATCACCACGTCCGCATCTTGCTCAATCGACCCTGATTCCCGCAAGTCAGACAACATCGGACGCTTATCCTCGCGCTGCTCTACCGCACGCGAAAGCTGTGACAGGGCAAGAACAGGGATTTGCAGTTCCTTTGCGATGGCTTTTAGTCCACGTGTAATTTCGGCAACTTCCTGAACACGGTTGGATTCCGCCTGACGTGACCCTGTCCCGCGCAAGAGCTGAAGGTAATCAACCACCACCATATCAAGACCATGTTGACGTTTTAATCGCCGTGAACGTGTACGCACGGCACCAATCGTCAAGGCGGGCGTGTCATCAATATAAAGAGGAATTTGCGAGAGTTGCTGACTCGCTTTTACGAAGTTCTGAAAATCCTCTTGCTTAATATCCCCCTGCTTGATCGCATGACCGGAAATATTCGCAACATCTGCCAAAATACGCGTGGCAAGCTGATCGGATGCCATCTCAAGCGAGAAAAATCCGACGCGCGCGCCCTCCTTACCGCCCGATTGCGCATAAGCACGCGCAGAGTTAAACGCCATATTGGTCGCCAAAGCCGTCTTTCCCATTGATGGTCGTCCGGCCAGAATAATCAAATCAGACGGGTGAAGCCCACCAAGCTGTTTATCCATATCACGTAAACCTGTTGTATAACCGGTCACATGCCCCTTGGTTTTAAATGCCTTCTCCGCTACCTCAATCGAGACCAATACAGAATCACGTAGAGAGGTAAACCCGCCCTTTGATTCGCCACTTTCCGCGAGAGAAAACAGCCTGCTTTCCGCCTCTTCGATTGTATCCATCGGCGCGGCATCCAAACGATGCGCATGGGCATCATTGACAATATCCTCACCCAGCCCAATTAATTCACGGCGCATGAAAAGTTGATATACCGTTTCCGCGTAATCACGCACATTGATGATACTGGCGATACTGTCGGCAAGGTCAGCCAAATAAACGCCACCACCAAGATCGGCAAGGTCTTCGTCCTTTTCGAAATACCCCTTCAGCGTCACAGGCGATGCCGTTTGTCCGCGTTCGACGAACTGCATAATGGCGGTATAGATGCGCTGATGCACGGGCATGAAGAAATGTTCGGCCTTCAAGAGATCCGACACCTTTTCATAGGCGTTGTTGTTCACCAAAAGCGCGCCGAGCAATCCCTGCTCTGCATCTTGGTTGTGGGGTAACATCCGGTAGTGCGGATTATCGGGCTGTTCATTGGCGGAAACTTGCGCACCCGCAATGGTTTGAAATGCTGTATCTGTACTCATCAAAAAAAACTAGCAGACACGTACCGCATCTGCTAGCTCTTCATTCTTTATAGGGTGTGAATATCGGGGATAGTCACGAACAAAGGTTATCAGGCCTTATATTAACCCTCATCATCTTTTTTTGCTGCGGCATCATCTTCGGCTTTTTCACCTTCAGAATCATCACCAACCTCAGGATTTGCGTCATCTTCAACGATTTCAGATTCTGCAGCTTGAACAACCTCTTCAATTGTTTCCGGCTCAGCAGCTTCTGCAACCAATGCGCGACCTGTCTTCGCCTGAATTTCGGCTTCTTCAACAGTACGAGCAATGTTCACGATCACTTCAACCTTAACTTCTGGGTGCAAAACAACAGCAACCGGAATAAGACCGATTGTTTTGATATTTTGGTTAAGATCAACCATATTACGTGTGATTGTTTCCTTTGATTCTTCGGAAACGGCAATAGAAATATCACGAGAGTTCACAGAACCGAAAAGCTGACCAGCTTCTGATGCCTGACGAATAACAGGCACTGTAATGCCGTCAATCTTCTTAGCAAACTTTTCTGCTTCTTTTTTCTTCTTCTCGTTCTCAGCTTCGAGTGTTTTCTTTTGTGCTTCGAAATATGCAACGTTTTCCTTACTTGCACGCAAAGCTTTCTTTTGCGGCAACAAGTAGTTACGAGCATAACCAGGTTTCACGTTGACGATTTCGCCAAGCTCACCGAGCTTTTCTACGCGCTCCAATAAAATAACTTGTGTAGACATAGTTTTTCTCCAAATCTCGACCTAGCGACGACCGCGGCCTTGATGGCCCTGATCGGTGTCATGTTGAACATAAGGCAGTAATCCCATGTAGCGTGCTCGTTTGATGGCTGTCGCCAATTCACGTTGCTTCTTTTGAGATACGGCAGTGATACGGCTTGGGATAATTTTCCCACGTTCCGAGATGTAACGGCCTAATAGACGTGTATCTTTCCAATCAATCGCCGGCGCATTCGGGCCAGTGAAAGGACAAGTTTTCTTGCGACGGAAAAACGGACGTTTTACAGTTGGTGCATCAGCAGCAGACATTACGCGGCCTCCTTCTTATATTTTTTATCTTTATCAAATCTTGGTTTTTTATCATCATCACGACCACCTTTATCCATCACAACTGATGGGCCATCGGTTAGCTCGTCCAGACGAATTGTCAAAAAGCGCACAACATCTTCGTGCAAACGCATTTGTCTTTCCATCTCGACCAAGGATTCACTGTCTGTATCAAGCTCGAGCAGAACGTAATGTCCTTTACGCGCCTTGTTGATACGGTAAGCAAAGGATTTCAATCCCCAAAACTCAGTCTTGGTAATTTTACCTTTTGCATCTGTAATGATTTTAGAGAAAGCTTCCGTCATATCTTTGACTTGTGCTTCCGTCAGGTCTTGCCGTGCGATAAACACGGTTTCATAATAAGGCATGTCATTTCCTCCCGGGTTGTGCTGTAACCCTTTGCTACAGCTAAGCTGATGATGCCTAATCACCAGCGAGGTTGATTAAAGTGGGCAGACTATAGCGTTCTTGCGGGAATACGCAAGTTTTTTGTGCATTTTTAATAGGAAAATAGCCGTTACAGGCGCGCCCAGCGTTAAATCAAGCGATCCGTGTTCGATGTTTGCGCCATATGCGAGGCAAGAAAGCGTGCCCAGTCTGTTTCTTCGCCCTCTTGACGGTGCTTTTGAATACCATCACGCAGCATCCTTTCAAGCTCTTCACGCGTCAGCGTCTGATTGCGCAAAGCATTGCGAAACTCACCAATGGCCATGCCTGCAAACCCCGCATAGTCGGCGTTCATATAATTATGTTCGGAAAACGTGCTGTAAGCCGCGTTCATTTCCTCGATGATATAGCGCACTTCTCGCCTGATGATACGATTTTTCATTATTGTCTCTCCCAATTCAAAATAATTCAAAAACATGCCCGCGCCACACAACGCAACATGCTGTAAATCACAACCACACTTGTATAGAAAAACGCCCCCACTGACGTAATAAAATTACCCAAAATAGCGTCAGAACGTAATAATTGCACAAAAGTGGGGTTTTGGCAAATACTCACGGCGTTTGCATGCAGGTTTGGCTGTTGACAAAATACGGTTTTATCATACTGTCGGAGGCTAATACGTTCGAAAAAAACGATTTTTAAAAGGATATAAGGTTATGACTACAGCGTTTGTTTTTCCGGGGCAAGGATCACAATTTATCGGCATGGGTAAAGATTTAAACGAATCATTTCCTGATGCACGCGAGATATTCCAAGAAGTCGATGACAGCTTATCACAAAACCTCAGTGGCATGATGTTTGATGGCAACGAAACTGATTTGAACATGACCGAAAATACGCAACCCGCCCTCATGGCTGTCTCTATGGCGGTTGTGAACGTATTACAAAAACAAGGTGGCATCGCGTTAAAAGATGCGTGTTCTTTTGTTGCGGGCCATTCCTTGGGAGAATATTCCGCCCTGACTGCCGCCGGCACAATTGCGGTTAGTGATACAGCACGCCTTTTGAAACTACGCGGACAATCCATGCAACGCGCCGTTCCTGTTGGTGTTGGCTCTATGGCCGCGGTTTTGGGACTGGATTTTGATGTGGTCGCAGAAATCGCCAAAGCCGCCGCACACAGCGAAGTTTGCACCGCTGCCAATGATAACTCCGACGGGCAAGTCGTCGTTAGTGGTCATAAAGAGGCCGTTGAGCGCGCCGTTGCCCTTGCTGGAGAACGCGGCGCACGCAAAGCCGTAATCCTCCCTGTGAGTGCGCCTTTCCATTGCGCCTTAATGTCCCCCGCCGCCGAAGCCATGGCACCCGCTTTAGCCGAAACGAGATTCAACGCACCAGTTGTTCCGGTTGTTGCGAACGTAACAGCCACAGCAGAAAGTAATGCGGAAAGATTGAAGGATCTGCTCGTTGAGCAAATCACAGGCATGGTGCGCTGGAGAGAGTCTGTTTTATATATGCGTGATCAAGGCGTGGATCAAATGGTTGAACTCGGCGCGGGTAAAGTCCTAAGTGGCCTTGCGCGCCGCATTGATCGTTCCATTGCATGCGAAAGCGTCGGCACGCCGGAACAAATCGAAACTTTGATTGAAAAATTAAAAGGATAAACCTGAGCGTTTAAAGTACCTCAGGTGAATCATGGACGATAAGCGCAGGTGCGTCATTTTCCATCTCATCTGCATGCGGATCATGGGCAGCATCACCAAACACCATATCAACATCCTGAACTGGTGGCGTAGCTTCAACAAAGTCTGGATCAGGGAACCATGAACGCTTTTGCGCGCCCCTGATATTTTGGCCAACTTCTGAAACGGCATCACCGATATCATCACGGTGTAGAGATTCGCCGAAGATAGCCCCTGCCTCACCGAGCATTTCCGCCAAAGTGTTACATAAATCCGCAAACTCATCTGAATCGAGCGGGATCATACCGGCAGGTTTGTAAAGCATACCATCAGGCATTTTCGACCTCCTGCACTTTTTCCATCAACCCTTGCAGGGTATTGATTAGTTTCGTACGGCGTTCTTTGGTGTGCTTATCTTTGGTGGCGCGTGCAACTTGCGCTTCCAAGCACATACGGCGCAATTCTTCGATTTGACGGCTAAGCTTTATTTCCGATCCATCATGTCTGGGATCGCTTTCTAAAACGCGTTTAATCGGGCTGAAAATTTGTTTGAATGTCTCAATTTCGATATACAAAACGGGCTTCTGCTGAAACCTAGGGTCGGTGAGAACCGCCTCAGCAGCTTTAAAGAACTGTTGTTTCATTTGCGCAGATAAGCTCATTTCCTTATTTCTACCATATATTTTCGACAAAGTGCACAAAAAATAACTAATAATTCACTATTTCGACAGCTTTACGCTTGCTTCCGCGCTATGTCAATAAAAATACAGCTCCTCTTACTCAGTTAATAATGATTCTCATTTAATGGGGCATATTACTCTTTTTTCTCGCCTTTACAAGCCCATTCCTAATGTTTAAATCTTAGGTACACTATATAGAGAAAAGGTTAACAAAATATGTTCGATTTTACAGAAAAATGTGCACTTGTAACGGGCGCAACCGGCGGAATTGGTGGAGAAATTGCAAAATCACTGCACGCGCAAGGCGCCATTGTTGGGATTTCAGGCCGCAATGAAGAGAAATTGAACGCTCTGGCGGCGGAGCTTGGTGAACGTGTTCATGTCCTACCCGCTGATCTTTCCGATGACGAATCAATCAAGGATTTGGTCAAACGTGCAGACGAAGCCATGGGGCAAATTGATATTCTGGTGAATAATGCAGGCTTAACACGCGATGGCCTTTCCATGCGCATGAGTGCGGATGACTGGCAAGATGTTCTGGATGTAAACTTGACCGCCCCCTTCAAGCTCGCCCAAGCGGTGCAGCGCGGCATGATGAAACGCCGCAGCGGACGAATCGTGAATATCTCTTCCGTTGTCGGGGTAACGGGAAATCCGGGGCAATGTAACTATGTCGCCTCGAAAGCCGGTATGATCGGGTGGAGCAAGGCCATGGCCGCCGAAGTCGCAAGCCGCGGTATTACGGTGAATTGTATCGCACCGGGGTTTATCGCTACTGCGATGACTGATGCGCTCACCGATGATCAAAAAGATGCCATCAACGCGAACATCCCCGCCAAGAAAATGGGCGCGAGTTCCGACATCGCCGCGGCGGCTGTCTTCCTCGCCAGTGATGAGGCCGGATATGTAACAGGCCAAACCATTCACGTGAATGGCGGCATGGCGATGATTTAAGGTCATTTAATAATTTGTTATATTTACGAAGGAGCGTTTCTTACGGGACGCTCTTTTTTTATTTTACAAATATTTTACATCCCTTTTACACGCTTTTGACATACCGCGCAGATCAATGCCGTATTCTGGAAACATAAACATCAACAAGGACAGTATCGCCCCGCGCTCACTTGCCCCATATACATAAACTCAAAAACGGGGCGGTACTTTTTTGTAAACTCAAATAAAGAAAGTAGGTGCCCCATGGGATTAAAACAACGTACGATAGATATCATCGATCACATTTTTATTGCCATCTTCGCGATCAGTCAGATCGGATTAGTAATCTTTATACTAAATATTGTATTTGAATTTGCCCCACTGAGTGGCCAATTACTCGATCCTTTGTTTTTAATCATCTCATTAACGATTCTCAATTTTGGGATCCTTTTCTTTACCAAAATATTCTTATTGTTAGAACGAAAAACAGCTTAAGCTCCCTTGCCCTATGACAGAGGCAGCTCCCTTAACGGTGGCTGCCTCTGTTGTGATTCTACTCTATCGGTTCTATAGTATGGCGCACTTCAAACAATAAGAGTTTCCCCCGCTATGCCCTATTCCCTGATTATCTTTGATTGTGACGGCACGCTCGTCGATAGCGAGTATCTGAACAATCTGGCGATTATTGACGTATTGCACACATGCGGCCTGACGCACATTACAATGGATCACGCGCTGGAGGAATTTGTGGGTTTGCGTTTCAGTACGATCATGGGCAACATCACACGCGATACGGGGCATGTCTTTCCAAAAGATGCGGCGCAAACATATCTGGCGAAGGTGCGGGAATTATCACCCATCCATATGAAGGCCATAGACGGCGCGCGCGCGGTTGTTTTATGCGCACAGAGTTTCGCCGATAGCTGCGTGGTCTCCAACGGAGAGCGTAATAACGTGCTTGCCTCACTCGACTTTGCAGGGCTACGGGAGTTTTTTGATGATGAGTTTATCTTCACAGGCCTTATGGCACCGAACCCAAAACCCGCCCCTGATCTATTCCTTTTGGCGGCAGAGCGTAAAAACATCGCCCCGTCCAAAACTCTTGTGATCGAAGACAGCACAACAGGCGTAGCGGCTGCCCTCGCCGCAAATATGGATGTTTGGGGGTTTTGCGGCACGCACCACGAACCGGAAAGACAAGCCGAAACATTGCGGGAGATGGGGGCACATGCGACCTATCTATCAATGCACGATATGCTCAGTGATTTAAATAAAATCAAGCGCGCATAAATGATCGTAAAATGATTGCTTATTATGCGCGGCCTCACGCGGGTACGCCTTCATAAGAACGCCGTAACTCTGGATGAGTTTTTTATGCGAACTTTGCACCAGTTTATGCGACGTATAGCCACGTGACAAGCTGTTGTAATGTTCAGTGCCGCGTGCCTTATGCCATGTATTGAAAAACTGTTGTTGCTCTGTGATGGCCTCACGTACTAATTTTTCAACGGTCGGTAATGATCTCCCCGGTGCCTTAACCAATGCGAAACTCGCAAGTAATTCGCCAATTTGTTTGTTATATTGATCAATATATTGATCGTCTTTCTTTTTATAAAAATATTGCAACATCACCATACGCTCACGGAACGCCATATCGGTGACAAAAAACAAATGATCGAGATATTTGGATTCGGCCGCGCTCATTTGCGCAGTATCTTTATTGAATGTGGTTTGCTGGTGACGCTGCGCTTTGTACGCTTGCGCAACACTCATCTCTGCGGCTTGTGCTTGCGGCGTGCAAATCATAAACATCGCCATCATGGTCAATAATATACGCATCGTATTTCCCTCTTATTGTTCTTCAAACCGGCCTGTGCCCGTGTTCTTGGTCACTTCACCTGCGGTAAATAAACGTGCATTCATCGCCAAATGAATACCGGGCGGCGCATTTTGCGCCTGCGCAATCGCATAACCAAGATTAAAACCGCCATCACTCATTGCAAATTCTTTGATCGGAATCATCGCACCCGTCAGGATCACCGTTTTATCACCGACATTTATGTTGGCCTCCAGGTAACGCGCGGTATCTTCCATTGTCGATGTGCCATGCACAATGATAATACGGGTAATTGATGTCTGGTCGATTACCTTGGCAATCTTGCCGCGCACCGTATCATCCATGTGCACACTATCGATTTGAGACACCGTTTCATACGTCAGATAAGGATAAGCCTTAATGACGTCTTTCAGATAATCAGGAAGAATCGACTGTGATCGAAATTCGGGCTTTTCGGTTAAGGGGTCGTAAGATTTTTCGATCGTACCGCCCGTTAAAATGACATGGATATTATGCATAGTTACGCTTACTCCGCTTATTTTATAATTAGTCTGCCTTGGCGATCCGCAGGATATTGGTAGAACCGGATACCCCAAACGGCACGCCAGCGGTCATAATAAAACGATCTCCTTTTTCAAGAAACCCTTTTTCAAGGGCGATATCCGCCGCATGGCGCGCAGGGCCTGTGAAATCCTCCAACCCGTCTTCATCATGCACCGTATACACACCATAAGACAGCATCAACCGCCGCGCCGCATTCAAATCAGGCGTCAGGCATAAAATCGGCACTTCCGGCCTTTGGCGTGCAGTACGGAGGGCGGTAGAGCCGGACGCTGTGTAATTCACGATTAATTTAGCCTCTACGTCTTGCGCTACATAATAAGCCGCGGTCGTAATCGCATCAGAGGCCGAGTTCAAAGCCTCCGGCCTTGCTGTTTCCATCATCTCCAGATAGGTATCGTCTTCTTCCGTACGCTGTGCAATGCGATCCATCATCTCCACCGCACGCACAGGATAATCGCCGACAGCTGTCTCCGCGGACAACATCACACAATCTGCCCCATCATAAACAGCCGTGGCCACATCGGACGCTTCGGCGCGGGTTGGCCGTGCATTCTTGATCATCGATTCGAGCATCTGCGTTGCCACCACTACGGGCTTTCCTGTATCACGCACTTGGCGAATAACATCCTTTTGTACGGCAGGCACATTTTCAGGCGGGATTTCCACCCCCAGATCACCACGTGCCAACATAATGCCATCAACAAATTCCAAAATCTCACCCAATTGGACCAAAGCCGATGGTTTTTCAATTTTCGCCATCAAAGCGGCGCGCCCGTTAATCAACTCTTTGGCTTCGATAACGTCCTCCGCGCGTTGCACGAAACTTTGCGCGACCCAGTCCACGCCCATATCAAGGGCGACTTGCAAATCAACCTTATCTTTTTCCGTTAAGGCGGGAATCGGCAAAATCACACCAGGGATATTAAACCCCTTATTATTACTGAGCGCTGAGCCTGACTGCACAACGCCTTCCAGATACCCAACACCTTTATCTTTAATCTCAATACGTACCTTGCCATCATCGAGAAAAATACGGCTGCCGATTTCCATAGACTCCAGAACCTCAGGATGTGGCAAATGCACACGACTTTCATCGCCCAGTGATTCTTCAGAATCGAATCGAAAGCTCTGCCCGCGCGTCAATGTAATCGAATCGTTTTCGAATCTCCCGATTCTCAATTTTGGCCCCTGAAGGTCGGCAACGATACCAATCGGATGGTTGTGCCTCGCTTCCACTTTGCGAATCCGCTCATAGACCTGCCTATGCGCATCATGATCACCATGCGAAAAGTTCATGCGGAACAAATCCACCCCCGCAACAAAAAGGGCATCAATTTGTTCTAAATCACTTGTTGCCGGTCCGATTGTTGCTAAAATTTTTGTTTGTCTATTTCTACGCATTGTTCCCGTTTCCGTTTTTATAAAAGATTCCAATATCTTCCCACTAGAATCAGTGTAACAGAGTTAAGAAAAAACGCACGGATATGTTCCCATTTACCCCCTAAAAACACCCACTAGATATAGTCATAAAATGGGTAATAAAATTACAATTTAAACTTTTTTGCATGGGGGTAAAGAATGGGATATGTCGTTTTTTATATTATAAATCAACGCGCTTTCAGAAAAGAACATGAATTGAAGGAATATATTCCAATTGGCACAACATACGAGATATAGTATGTTACCTTTCATGAAATCACTACACATTGTGGTTTTACACTATTCAAATCAGCATTCCTTGAATACATTTCATAAGAATGAGTAAATTATAAACAATAGGGAGCATCGCTCATGTTTGACGTCGCGCAAATGGAGAGAGGTAACCGTGTCGAGATCGATAGATCACGAGATGAAAACCTCACAGAATTCGGTAAAGCCACTTTAACAGACCGGTATCTTATGCCGGAAGAACAATACCAAGATCTCTTTGCGCGTGTTGCCATGTATTACGGCGATGATAACGAACACGCCCAACGTATATATGACTATATTTCTAATTTATGGTTTATGCCCTCCACGCCTGTTCTATCAAATGGCGGGACGAGCCGCGGCCTTCCAATCTCTTGCTTCCTAAACGAAACAGGAGATTCCCTCGAAGACATTATGAACCTCTGGAACGAAAATGTATGGCTCGCCTCTCTTGGCGGCGGTATTGGTTCTTACTGGGGGAATGTCCGCTCCATTGGTGAAAAAGTCGGCCGTAACGGTAAAACATCCGGTATTGTGCCGTTCATCCGCGTGATGGACTCACTGACACTGGCGATTTCTCAGGGCTCCTTGCGACGTGGCTCTGCGGCGATCTACTTACCAGTATGGCACCCGGAAATTGAAGAATTCGCAGAAATCCGCCGCCCAACAGGTGGTGATCCAAACCGTAAAGCCCTTAACCTGCATCACGGCGTTCTTATTCCAAACCGCTTCATGGAAGCCGTAGAGAATGACGAAGAATGGGCATTGAAATCACCAAAAGACAATTCGGTTGTCGATAAGGTAAGCGCACGTGATCTTTGGATACGTCTTCTAACCGCCCGCGTTGAAACAGGCGAGCCTTACTTTATTTTCATCGACCACGTAAACGACGCCATTCCTGATCACCATAAAATGGCCGGCTTGAATGTGAAGATGTCGAACCTCTGTTCAGAGATTACTCTACCAACTGGTAAAGATCATCTTGGACATGAACGCACCGCGGTCTGTTGTCTCTCCTCCCTCAATCTCGAAAAATTCGAAGAATGGCAGGATCACCCGACCTTCATTGAGGATGTCATGCGATTCCTTGATAATGTCCTCTCCGACTTTATTGAAAAAGCCCCCGACAATATGAAACGCGCAAAATACGCCGCAATGCGAGAACGCTCGGTTGGCTTGGGCGTGATGGGCTTCCACTCATTCCTTCAATCAAAGATGTTACCGATGGAAGGCGTCATGGCGAAAGTCTGGAACCGCCGGATGTTCCAACATATCAAACGTCAAGCCGATGACGCCTCTGTCACACTTGCGCATGAACGCGGCGCATGTCCTGATGCCGCCGATTACGGCATTATGGAGCGTTTCTCCAACAAGATGGCGATTGCACCAACCGCATCGATCTCCATTATTTGTGGCGGTGCGTCCCCGGGCATTGAGCCTATCGCGGCGAATGCCTACACGCACAAAACGCTCTCGGGCTCATTCCCTGTGAAAAACAAATTCTTGAAAAAGATTTTGGCCGAGCGCGGCGTGGATAATGACGACACCTGGAGTGATATTTTCACTTATGAAGGCTCTGTGCAGCATCTTGACGTACTAACGCAGGAAGAAAAAGACGTCTTTAAGACCGCCTTTGAAATTGACCAACGTTGGATCATTGAACATTCCGCAGACCGCACACCGTTTGTCTGTCAGGCACAAAGTGTCAACGTGTTCCTACCCGCCAATGTAGAAAAAGCCGACTTGCACGCCATTCACTATATGGCATGGAAGAAGGGCTGTAAGTCACTCTATTACTGCCGATCAAAATCTATCCAGCGCGCAGAAAGTGACGCCTCTTGGAAACGCTCTATCGTTGATAAGCAAAATGAGGAAGATCAAGGCGCACTCGGTGACGGCACAGGTGGCTCCATGTACGAGGAATGCCTCGCCTGTCAGTAGAATATATTTAGGAAGACACAAATTTAAGAAAGAGCCGCGCGAAGTGGCTCTTTTTTATTGCGGGATATCCACGTAGATTGACATTGATATGACACAGATTTTTATAAATGGATTCTTGATGGGCGCGTCGTTGATTATTGCGATTGGCCTACAAAACGCATTTGTGCTGCGCCAAGGGTTGAAGGAACGCCATATTTTCATCACCGCCCTCACCGCATCATTATGTGATGCCACATTAATCGCCGCGGGCGTTTTAGGCTTCGGCGTGATTGTAGAATCCATGCCCGCACTTATCACCTATATAACGTGGGGCGGCGCGGCGTTTTTAACCGCGTACGGCATTAAATCATTCATCAGCGCACTCAAACCCAAAACAATGGAGGAGCAAACCGCCAAAGGGTTACTGAAAAATGACAGTGCCCGCGCTACCATCGCGCTCATTCTGGGGGTGAGCTTACTTAACCCGCATGTCTATCTCGACACCGTGGTTTTACTGGGCGGCCTGAGTGCATCCTATGCGGGTACGGGTAAATATATTTTTGGCATCGGCGCGGTGCTATCGTCTTTCGTGTGGTTTTTCGGCTTGGCGTACGGCGCTCGGTTTCTGGCGCCCCTATTCCAAAAGCCAAAAGCATGGCAAATTCTGGATATCATCATCGGTATTATCATGCTGCTGATTGCTTTGTCCTTAGTTCTTAAATAAAATAAAGTCTGTGTAATTTTAAATCCTGTTCAAAATGAAAATTTGCGCAATTCACTATGAAAAATAACCGTATAAGCGCGGTAGACGGGTTAAGAGCATTCGCGATTATCTTCGTACTACTGTCTCATAGCAGTTGGAAATACAATGCCCAAATCACCCTAAGCGTTAGCGGTGCGGATTTTCACAATTTAATTTATAACGGCTGGATGGGCG
The DNA here is from genome assembly GCA_964015995.1 of uncultured Alphaproteobacteria bacterium. Taxonomy (GTDB): domain Bacteria; phylum Pseudomonadota; class Alphaproteobacteria; order Micavibrionales; family Micavibrionaceae; genus UBA1672. Next base: position 22,200 of record CAXHFH010000006.1, on the reverse strand, counting down.
TTGATCTGTTTTTCGTGCTCAGTGGCTTTCTGATCGCCTCGCAGCTTTTGAACAGAAACCTGATCAAGGATAACCTGCGTGCTTTCATGGCCAGACGTTTTTTCCGCATCGCACCCACTTACTACGTTGCCATATTACTCACGCTGTTTGCCTATTATATCATTCCGGTGATCGGAAACATTTCTACCGCCGACCTGATTGCAAAATGGTGGTTTCCGGTGATCGCGCATTTCATTTTCCTGCATGATTATATCGGGCGCGACCCGTCCATTAACGGTCTGTTCTGGTCGATGCCCATTGAAATCAAATTTTATCTTTTACTACCGCTTGCCCTGCTGTTCGTCACAAAGATAAAAAGCTTAGCCACAAGAACCGCCGCCGTAGGACTATTTTTTATTTTGTATGTGATCGCCAAAACATGGGTGATTTATTTGCAATCCGGTGTAGAGAACACCACATACAGCCATTATTTCCTGGCCTATAAAACACCGTTTCACTTCTCTCTTGATGGGTTAATAATCGGCGTTTTATGCGCACTTATCTTACAGAACAAAACAACTGTTTCATCATGGCAGAACACGAGAACCCCCGATATTTTATTTACGATTGGATGTATTTTATTCGCAATAAACGGCCTATCGCCCCATTTTACAAATGATACAGCGACATTTTTCGAATCGACATTAATGACAAGCCTGTTTGCATTCAGTTTTGGCCTGATTCTTCTTGGCCTCGTCACGGGATGTTACGCCACCGGATTTTTCAGCGGTAACTTTTTAAACTTCATCGCTCGTATTTCATATTCCATGTATCTGACACATATTTTTGTGATATCTCTACAGACTTCTCTGGTTGATCTGTTAGCACCATCCATAGATTCCCCGACATTATGTTGGCTGATCATCCTACCGATCTTTTTCGGTATTGCCACAGCCCTGGCCTATGTGATGCATATTGTGATCGAACAACCCTGTATTCACTGGTCGAAACGTAAATTCAAATACACCGAGTAAGGTCATTCTGTAACGAAATATTGTTGGAAACGAATAAGATACTGTAAGATGGTGACAAAAGGATACGGCGATGAAGTTTAAGAAAACGGCACTGATAGCAGTAATAGCAGGCACATTGGTTGCGGTTTATGCCATCTATCAACCGACACAAGCCGATAATCAAACAGCCGTACAAATAGAAGGACGCATGGACATGGCCGAGAAATCAGAAAAAGTAAATCAATTGAATGATGTGCAAAAGCACGTCACACAAAATGACGGCACAGAACCCCCCTTCCAAAACGAGTATTGGGACAATAAAGAACCCGGCATCTATGTTGATGTGGTTTCGGGCGAACCACTCTTTTCCTCCATCGATAAATTTAAATCCGGCTCTGGCTGGCCAAGCTTTACCAAGCCGATCGTAAAGGAAAACGTGGTCGAGAAAACAGATTACAAACTCATCCTGCCCCGTACCGAAGTACGTTCCCTTGCGGCAGATTCCCATTTAGGGCACGTCTTTAATGACGGGCCGAAAGATAAAGGCGGGATGAGGTATTGCATCAATTCCGCATCATTGAAATTCATTCATAAAGATGATTTGGAAGCAGAAGGATTTGGAGAATATCTTTCCCTCTTCGAGGAATAGTTCTATGATCAATCCATGATCAAGAAAGCTGTCAAATCCTTTGAAGACTATTGCGCACAAAATAACTTGCGCATCACGCCCCCGCGCCTAAGTGCATTTAAAATCGTACACAGCGCAAAAAAGCCAATCACCGCCTATGACGTGCTTGAGGCGATGGGCAAGGACATCAAAAACCCGAAGCCGCCAACGGCTTACCGCGCGCTTGATTTTCTATCTGACCACGGCTTTGTTCACCGTATTGAATCGCTCAACGCTTATGTGTCCTGTGACGTGAATCACAAACATGACGGGTCGCAATTCATGATCTGCGACTCATGTGGTGATGTAGATGAAATCCATCTATGCAGCCTGCCTAAAACTCTACAAGATAAAGTTGAGAACGAAAAATTCACCCTCCACCATTGGAACGTCGAAGTGCACGGTATCTGCGCCAACTGTTCGTAAAAAACAAGAAAGGACCTGAACCGATGTTGTCATGGATTAAATCAATTTTTGCGCCCCCCAAACCAGCGGGCCCACCAGAGAGCCTCAAAACATATTCACCGTCGGACGCCGTTCTGGCCAATGATAATATCGGTGTTGGTGTGAATGTTGATCTGGATGATGATGCGTGGAAAATCGAATTTGCGGGGATCGATTCCGTTGCCCTGTTTGAATATCCTATTGAAGATACAGAAAATTGCATTCTGACCTATCGCGCCACAATGAAATCAGAAGGGTTGAAGGGACGATCCTATCAAGAAATGTGGTGCCGCCTGCCGGATAAGGGCGAGTTCTTTTCCAAAGGAATCGATAACCCTGTGATAGGCAATACAGATTGGAAAGTCTACGAAGTGCCATTCCACCTTAAAAAAGATCAAAAGCCTGACTTGCTCAAAATCAATGTTTTTGGTGAAGGCACAGGCACAGTCTGGATTAAAGACATCGAAATTCTAAAAACGCCTTTGGCGTAAGTTTAGTCATTACTAATCATCTTTTTGTCCCTTGTTTAAATCTAAAAAACCTCGATAATTTTGTTTTTTCTTCAAGTGTTAATGATTGCCACCACTCTTGAAAACTTTCATTGTTTCTGAAAACTGATGGCAAAAACTTATCTACAATTCCTTTGGTTAAAGGATCTTCTGTTATTTCCACCATAATGCGTTTGAGTTTGACACCCTCGCCAAATATCTCTTCGAAGTTATCTATCAAATCTTCTTTTTTGGCACCCCAACCAGTGGGTTCTGAGTAAACAATCTGGATTGTTTTAGGATCTTCCATATCAGAAAAAGTAACAAAGCTTGGTATATTTTCTTTATGCTCTGCTTTCATACCAGTTTCAAACTTCACTTTATGGCCGAATGCTTGGACTAATGAATTTTTCCAAGATTGGTCTGATAAAATAGCAAAAACAACACCACGCCCCCCCAAATCAACGACAACGGCCTCGCCCGATATTTTTGCCGGATTACCGCTTTCCTGAAAGGTAATGCCTGCCCTACCCTTTGAAAGTTGCCGAACAGCCGAACCGGTTTTGATACCTTCCGGCGTTTCTATTTCAACTGTCAGCTTATAACGCCAGACATTTTTGGCATTGGCATCATCGCAAAACACCAGAAAGATCAGGGATAAAACACAGAGTAATCTTGGTAGGTTAAGCATTATTCATCACCCCAAAATTTTCATAAAAATCACTCAACGGCCTCATGATAAAACCATCCATGCCCATAAAACAATAACAAAAACCTTGCGTGATTTTTTTCTGTGGCTTATGGTGCGCCAAATATGTTATGTTATATTATAACAATAATTGAAGGTGAGTAGATATGGGCGAGCACAGTTTTGACGATTTAAAAAATCCATTTATGTTTGCGGTAATGGCAACATTGGGGTGCACGGTCGGGCATGTCTTTATGGCTCCACTTGGCCTGTTTGAACTGTCCGGTCAAATGGGCGCGGCCTTAACGAACCTGTTCAACCCAGCGTCTGCCGCGGCCTTCATGGACCCAACCGCATTCGCAGATTTAGCCGCACCTGTTGCAACGGATGCGACACCTTTCATTGATCAAACCGTGACCGGTGCCGAAACGATTGCGACTGCTGATCCCGTTGCGTATGATCCGGGCCCTGATGGTGTTTTCTCACGAGGCGAGCCTGGTTTTGAGGAATGCGTTGCAAGCGGCGGCGGCACACATTTTCATGGCAGCGATCTGGTATGTCACCCCACGCACGACTAAGAATTTAAATACGCATCACAAAATTCACCATTCTCAGGATCAACAGGAATAAAAGTGAGGGTCATTGAGCCGTACTCATTCCCGAAATCATCCTCTGCGATGAAATCACTCAAGCTTAATTGACCTTTTTTCATGTAGTCCTCATGCAGCTTGATATTAATGTCTGTATTCAAGGCAAAAAACATATACATACGATGATTATAGGGATAACGCATCCGCACCCGTGTGACATTGGAATCCGGGTGTTCAAACCGCGCCATCACGGGATAACACGGACGAACCTTCCCCGTATGGCTATGCGGTAAATCATTAAGAAAAACAGTGAATGCCGCAGGCTCCGCGCGGAGCGGTGAAGCCATCAGGAACAACCCTGCACACAATAATAAAACTCTACGGCTCAACATCATCATGATCTTGCGTGTCAGAAGTGAATAAATCATCAAATTCGGGTTCGCTCGCGATATGATCAGGGACAGACGGAATGCTCAATGGCTCAATCCCTGCGATATAATCAATGTCACATGCTTGCCCGCTCGGCCCATCATAGATCTTGGTCGCTTCCCAGTCTTTTTCTGTTCCGCTGATCCTGATGACATCACAATTGTTCGGGTTTTTAAGTTCTCCGTTTTCTATCGATTCACTTGGCAAATGAAACCAATTCATCAATGCGGTTTGCATGACACGACCGGACGTCACGATAACAATCGTTTTGCTGCCTTCTTCCATGTCACGCTTCAATGTTCCATCAATAAAATTTTTGATATGCCCACTGGCATCGCGTGCCGATTCCCCGTGCAGCGCACTGGCCGAAAACGGGTTGGTATTGCGCACCTGTTTGGAATACTCCGCCGAGATGGATTCATAGTCTCCATCTTTGCCAATCATAAAGGGCAAAACACCGAAACTCTGCTCATTCAAACGTGAATCAAATCGTGCAGGTGGATCGCCTTCTTGCCCCATGCCTTTCCAGATCGCGCCATAGGTCTGCCTGTGACGTTCAAACTCCCCGCATACAAACAAAACATCATCAATATCATCACCGAGATAATCGCCCAGAAAACGACCGGCACGAATCCCCTGACGATGCCCTTCATCAGCAAGCGGCACTTTGGGATCACCCTCCTGATAAGCTTCGGGGTCTTCATTCCCCTCTGACAGGCCGTGCCTGATCCAGATAACTTCGTAATAATAGTCTTGTGTATCGTCCATATATGTTTTGTATCAGTACCTTATAAAGATTACAAAATTTTAATCATTATTTGGGATAAAAAATATTGAAAACCACAAGATATTGTGTATGATAATTTAAATATACACCATATATGCTAATTTTTGCGTGTATGGAAAAACTATACAACCTATCCCCGTTATTCACATGGGAACGTCAAAAAAAGACTCAATCTTTTGTGGATGGCACATTACAGTACAACACACATTAAAAATTCAAGGAGTAAGAACACATGGGCAATCCGGCCACTACAGACGATGCTAAAAAATCACAGTCACCCCTTTTAGTCGAACGCCACGTTTACAAACCTTTTCTGTACCCATGGTGTTATGAAGCATGGCTCACGCAGCAACGTATTCACTGGTTGCCCGAAGAAGTGCCTTTGGCCGAAGACGTACGTGACTGGAAAAAGAACCTAACCGCATCAGAAAAAAATCTGATGACACAAATTTTCCGCTTCTTTACGCAGGCCGATGTGGAAGTGAATAACTGCTACATGAAACATTACTCTCAAGTGTTTGGTCCTGTGGAAGTACAGATGATGCTCTCCGCGTTTTCAAACATTGAAACCGTACATATTGCCGCCTACTCTCACTTGCTTGATACAATCGGCATGCCGGAAACTGAATATTCTGCCTTCCTGAAATACAAGGAAATGAAGGATAAATTCGATTATATGCAGGATGTTTCCATGGATGACCGCCGCGATGTGGCCAAGACCATGGCGATGTTCGGTGCATTTACAGAAGGGCTCGCGCTGTTCGCATCTTTCGCGATTTTGATGAACTTCCCGCGCTTCAACAAAATGAAAGGTATGGGGCAAATCGTAACATGGTCGGTGCGCGATGAGACATTGCATTGCCTATCTATGATCCGCTTGTTCAACACCTTCATTGATGAAAACCGTGACATCTGGGATGACGAACTAAAAGCTGAAATTATCGAATGTTGTGAGATCACCATCGAACATGAAGATGCGTTTATTGATCTCTGTTTCGAACAAGGTGAAATCGAAGGCATGACCCCAGATGATGTGAAACAATATATCCGCTATATCGGGGATCGACGTTTGCAACAACTTAATCTAGAACCACTATATGGCGTGACGAAAAACCCGCTGCCATGGATGGATGAAATGCTCAACGGTGCAGAACATACGAACTTCTTCGAAAACCGCGCAACCGAATACGCCAAGGCCTCAACACAAGGTACATGGGAATCAGTATTTTCCGAGGATATTTTCTCCGGTAATTACGGTAAGAAAATCGGCGGTATTGACGACATGAGCCAAGTCAAAAAAGACGACAGCGAAGCCGCATAAAGTTTCCTTTGCACAAGAGGTAAAACCCAAAGCCATCCTTTTCGAGACAAAGGGATGGCTTTTTCTTAAGGGCAATATAACAGCTATAACTGATCATAAGCTCGGAGCGCATCGGCAGCATACATAAGTGATGGCCCACCGCCCATATACACCCCCATCGCCAAGACTTCGGCAACTTCGGCGCGTGTCGCACCTAATTTCTTAAGCGTCTTCACATGAAAGCCAATGCACCCGTCACAGCGCGTTGATATACCAATCCCCAACGCAACGAACTCTTTGGTTTTCTTATCTAACGCCCCATCATCTGTTGCGCCCTTGGCCAAAGCAGAAAACCCCGCCATGGCTTCAGGCTGTTCCTTACGAAGTTCCGCAATATATTCGGAAATATCATTGGTAATTTGCTTGTAATCTTTTGACATGAGCTTCTTCCTTGTTAATTTATATTTTTATGATATTATATATTTATAAATTAATAAAGGGGTTTTTATGAAGGAAATAAAAGAAAAAGCAGAACTGGCCGCCTCCTTCCTGAAAGGCTTGGCGAACAAAGATCGTCTGATGATTTTGTGCGAACTGTCACAGGAGGAAAAAAACGTCACCGCGCTGATTGAGGCAACAGGTATCACCCAAACCTCTATGTCACAACATCTGAATAAACTTAAAGATGAAGATATCGTGACCTACCGTCGTGACCACAGAACGCTTTATTACTCTATTTCCAACCCGCATGTTTTTGAAATTATGGGCACACTTTATGAAGCCTTTTGTAAGGAGGACTAAACAATGACACAGAATATTTCCGCAAAAAATGCGCACAACATGCTGACACAAGGTGAGGCAATTCTCATAGATGTGCGCGAACCCGACGAATTTAAAATCCGTCATATTCCCTACGCACACTCTATCCCGCTTTCTAGTGTTTCTAACATGATGCGCTTTATGGACATTCCGCACGATAAAAAAATTATCATGCAATGCCTTGCAGGCAAACGCGGAGAGCAAGCCTGCGGCATCATCCATGGTAACCTCAAACATGACATTTTCAATATCGAAGGTGGTCTTACGGCTTGGGAAGATTCAGGTCTACCTGTCATTGGAAACAAAGAACCAAAATTTTCTATTTTCCGACAGGTTCAAATGATTATGGGGTCGCTTATTGCGTTTCTTATATTCCTTGGATTTTGGGGACTGACTTTTATGTTCGCCCTCGCAGGACTTTTCGCCTTTGCTCTCGCGGTGGCGGGGTTTACAGGGTGGTGTGGCCTTGCGCTTTTACTCAACAAAATGCCATGGAATAAGGCCTAAACCTGCTCGGGCACCTCATATTCCTCGGGTGCAGGCATGCGACTCATCCCCATATGTTCGCGCACTTGCGGCGACATGTAACAAACCTGCGACGACATCAGCCCAACGACGCGCCCCAAATGATTACCGTGATTGCCGTACGCGTTGATAATAGTTGAACAATGATCAGACGGCAGGCACGCGTTACCGTGCTCATCATCCGGCCACCCGTCATTGCGCATAATCATGATATCACCATCTTGCGCCTGATATCCGGCCGTATCCCCATCTTGGAAATACGCCTTATTATCAATCAGACTATTCTCTGCCTCGTGTTTCTTATACTCCGCATAGCGCGCAGGTTCAGTCTTACGAACAATCGAGCCACCGCCTGCAATTGAGGCCGTAATAGTGACATTCCCCGGCAAGGGTTCAAACTCGCGCTCGTTTGCGGCATCAATAAATTTGCGTGGCAACTGACTGTAACTTCGGTTTTGCACAGGACCGTGTGTTGCAATTTCCTGCACCGCATACCCTGAATCAAAATGCATAACGCCCGGCTCACTTGTCGATGCGCCGCTTGAAAGATAGACCGACATATATTCAGGAAAAACCTCTCCCGCCGTGCCGAATATTGTTTTAAAGTCTTTTCCTAAATCCGGACCGCCACTCAATAGACCAGATTTTTTAAACTTGAAATCCGCGGCCTCTTTACCAACCAAACCGCGCAATGTGTTCATTGCACTAAAGGCAGATTCAGGCGTCTTCAGATAAAAATTATTATGTTCAGGATCAATTAAAATCGTGCCTTGCTGCGCGGGCCTTATGCCCACAGTTTTATCATGCCTGACAAAACCTTGCTGACCGAAAGCCGCGTTCCAGAACAAATTACCAATTTTATCTTCTGTTTTATCAAGCGTAGTAGATTCACGCACCACTGTGACCGCCTCAAACTCAGAGCGTTGTATCAGCTCGCGCGCCTGTTGCAGTGCGCCTTTTAAATCATCGCGCCCGTCGACCACAGCGATAAATCCATCAATCACGCCATACTCTGCACCTTCCGCCCAATCTGCGTCTTCCAACGTAATCGGATTTACACGCTCCAAAGCAGCCGTAATCGCAGGGTCATCGCCCCTATACGCGCCATCATATTTTTGTCGATCTAAAACCATTGCCTAAAATCTAATTTATTTTCGATAACATTAGATCAGTCAATGAATGGATGCAAGGAATGCTGCTACACGTCACGAGATGCGGAAACCTTAAAGCCTGCATCCTTCAATGTTTGAATGATGTCCTTCACGTGCAGTTTATCACGCGCCTCGATCACGACCTCAAGTTCTGCCTTCTTCAAGGATACGGTCTGCATCATGCGTTGGTGAATAACCTCAACCACGTTTGCACCCGACTCCCCGATGATGCGAGAGATATCAGAAAGCTGCCCCGGTGTATCATCAATTTCGAATGTCAGGCGCGTTATGCGGCCATCACGTACAAGGCCGCGTAAGATAAGCGTGGAGAGCATGCGCGAGTCGATATTCCCGCCGCATAAAACCATACCGACCTTCTTGCCTTTGAACTGTTCCAAATTCTTTTTAATCACAGCAAGAGCCGCCCCAGGCGCACCTTCGGCCACGAGTTTTTCGTCACTGAGAAGATCAAAAATCGCTTCTTCTATTTCTGTTTCACTGGCGGAATATATTTTATCGACCAGCTTATCTATAATTTTAAAATCATTTTTCGATGGAGCTTTCACCGCGATACCCTCGGCCAGTGTGGCCTCTCCACCTATAAAGGCGCGCCCCTCGCTCATCGCCAAAACAGCGTCAAAATTTTCGGCCTGCGCGCCGATCACTTCTATCTCAGGTTTAATCCCTTTGACGGCTGTCGCAACACCTGCAATCAAACCACCACCACCAATTGGTACGACAATCACATCCAAATCAGGTACTTGTTCCATCATCTCAAGGCCAAGCGTCCCCTGCCCCGCAACTACGGCCTCATCATCGAACGGGTGTATAAATGTTAAATCTTGTTCTTTCGCCAAACGCAGCGTTTCACCAACGGATTCTTCGAAATTATTCCCAAATAAAACCACGGTCGCACCAAAATCTTCGGTACGTTTTATTTTGTTAAACGGTGTGCCGTTGGGCATAACAATCGTAGAAGGAATGCCCAGACGTGTCGCGTTATACGCAACGCCCTGCGCATGGTTTCCGGCGCTACAGGCGATCACACCTTTTTTACGTTGATCTTCGTTTAAAGTCAGAAGCTTATTAAGCGCGCCGCGCGCCTTAAACGCCGATGTATGCTGTAGATTTTCAAGCTTCAGATACAGGTCAATACCCAAATGCAAAGACAAACGCGTCGCCTTAATCGTCGGCGTCCGAATAACGGAATCCTTAATTTTGTCATGAGCGTGCAACACATCTTCGAATGTAACGGGCATTTGATCCACCTTTAATAAATAAGGTGGTCACGCTACATACATTTTGGAAAAAACGCAACGCTCAGGGCTGATAAAATCTTTAGAAATCAAAATATTGCAGTGGGAGTAAATTACAGACCGCTATAATGAATGCGCTGATCTTCGGGGATCCAAAAGCTTTGTTTTGCAACAGGTCTGGGGATTACCATACCGCACATTTCATACACAGCCTCCATCGCAGAAAACTCGTCAGATCGGAAAAAGGCGATAATTCTTTGGGTATCTTCTGTAAATTCCTTTGCGTCTCTTACCGTTGTCATATCAGGCGCGCGCGCGACCAATTCGTCATAATCTTTCAATTTGCCTTTGGCTTTGCTGTTAAATGTTTTGATATCCCTTAAATGGCTGTTTGTACATTCAGCAGATTTTCCTGCATCATCCGCCAGCGCAGGTGACCCTGTAAAAGCCATGCCCATAACGGCCACTCCCAATACAAAAAAGAATGCGTGCTGTCTTAAAAAACGTGTTGTCATCTTCTTACAAACCTTCAATCAAATTACCCATTAATCATACTGCAGTTTTGCGCCTTTTGCAAAATACTGCACAACAAAATCGTACTTTTTATGCTTTGCAGTAGGTAGATCATCGAATTTTTGGTATTATGTGAACGTGGTTATCTTAAGTTTTTCTTTTTATGTACTACTAAACCTACGGTCCAGCCGGATCAGTAAGAGATCACAAAACACTCCAATACATCACTATTCTTATACGTATTTCACAACCCGCCTGTCCTAGGAGGACTATTCATCATGGCTAAAAAATCCCGTAAATCACGTAATTCCCACAAAGAAAATGTTGTACACCCATCTTTCAAAAGCGACGGCTGGCACCCGTTAGACAGTGAAATAGACGGTCGCAGAGATCAAAAATACGTCAAAAACATAAAACCGCGCTCAAAGGGGCAGGAAATCTTGATGCAATCCATTAAGGATTACAGCCTGACCATGGCCATAGGGCCTGCCGGAACGGGGAAAACCTATCTTGCCATTGCCTCTGCCGTTGAGGCGCTGGAAAAAGGCGAGATAGAACGCATTATCCTCTCCCGCCCCGCTATGGAAGCCGGCGAGTCACTTGGATTCCTGCCCGGTGATATGCAGGAAAAAATGGCGCCGTATTTACGCCCTTTATACGATTCCCTCGGGGATCGCATGGGCGGCAAGAAGGTGCGGCAGTTCCTTGAAGATGGCACGATTGAAATCGCGCCCATCGGCTTTATGCGTGGTCGGACGCTCAACAACGCCTTCGTGGTAATTGATGAGGCACAGAACTGTACCTACGGCCAGTTGAAGATGATCCTCTCGCGCCTTGGTTGGCATTCAACGATGGTGGTCACAGGTGATCCCGACCAATCTGATTTACTAGAGGGCGTGTCAGGTCTCGCACAGATCAGCGAGCGTTTGGGGGCATTAAAGAACGTCGCCGTCTGCAAGCTTGAGCAAAGAGACATCGTGCGCCATCCATTGGTCGCAGAGATGCTGGACGTACTGTAATTTCAAGAACACCCTCGTCACGCAAGCAAATAACCCTTTGAAAACAGACCCTTCCCTGCTATCGTAGGGGAAGGTCAAATTGAGGGGAAATCGTTATGATCAGCACAAAAGTTTTAGGCACAGGCACGTTCCTGTTTGTTTTAGGGATGCTTGCCATTGGTGCTTACACGCTTAAGGTTGTGCCGGATCCGAACGTGTTTGCCGTTGGCGCGGGCTCTGCCCTGCTCGGTTTGGTTTTGATGGGGCTTGGCTTCCTGACTCTCGCGGGGAAGGCCGTCATCCCCCAAAGCGGTATCCACAACGCAGATAGCGCAGCATTCTCCATTGGCCTCATCCGCTGTATGCTTGCGATATCGATTGCCGATGATTATCTGGATGATAATGAGGTCGCGCAAATTGCCAAAATTTACAAGCATTTAACAGGCGCAGAGATCGCGGAGGAAACCATCCGTGACACCGCCGCAGAGATGCAGCAATACGGCATTAACATTGAAAATGAGCTGAAAAATGTTGCGCCGTCATTGGATAATGATTTGAAGGAAAAGCTCGTGATTGCGTCCTTATTTATCCTCACCGCCGATGGCGATATGGATGAAGATGAGTGGATTATGCTCGATGATATTCGCTTAGGCATCGGCATGTCGCTCAAGCAAGTTGATAAGATTCAGCGTAATTTTATGAAAAAGCAAAAGGTCAAAAAGATCGATTAAGCCCCAAATTTCGGGCCTGAATATCGTAAATTCGGGCCTTATTTTGCCGCCTCAAAATCGAATCTGGCCCGATTTTCCATCATCCATTTCACGCCATCTTCTTTAGACTTGTTGTGATAAAAATATGTGCAAAGCAAAATGTCATAATATTTAAAAGGTGAGACATGACAGAATTTGTCATATGTTCTGGAATTCGGCAGACCAGAGTATAATCATTTAGTGATAAAACACCAAACGTTACCCCCGCTATTCACAAGTCGTTTATCAGTAAACACTGTGGGAAACTATTGTGAAAATATATACTGTTTCTACATTTCATAACCTAGGATAATTAATGACCTACACAACATATATTGATGAAAGCGGAGATGATGGAATACGAAAAATCAGAACCCTAGAAGACACACGTGGCGCAACCCCTTGGTTTTCTTTAGGTGGTTTTCTAATTAGAGATAATGACTACAATAAAATTGCGGACACTATCCTTGAATGCGAAAACAAAATTAACAAAAAATCGTTACATTTCAAAAACCTAAACCACAAACAAAGAGTTTTTGTTTGCGAAAATCTTAATACACTACCAATTATATGTTTTGGTACAATTTGTAACAAAGAATCCCTAGTAAGGAAAAACTATGGAAAACGAATACAAGGTAAAAATGATAGCAAATTATTTTATAATAAAAACGCACATTACCTATTAGAAAAAATAGGAAAATTTTTAAATCAATATGGTATTTCACCAGATTGTCACAAAGTGATATTTGAACACAAAGAAGGTGTAGAGTACGGATGGATGAAGAAATATATCCGCAATATTGCTTTAGAACCACATGAGGGTGATTCTCATTTTTTAAAAAGTATAAACCCTGAATCAATAAGTGCTAAAACAAAAAACGAAGAACCGCTTCTTAAAATTTCAGATGCTGTTGCTAGTTCTATCTTTCAATGTTGCGAAAATAAAGTGCTTGGGATTAGAGAAACGGGTTATCTAGAAAGAATACGCGATAAATTTCCTGCAGACACAAATGGTAGAATTTTAGATTATGGAATAAAGGCAATTAACAACATCCATGACCTCAATCTAAGTCCAAAAGAACAAGAGTTTTTTCTTTCATTAAAAAGTCAAAAAGTGAAAGCAGCTTAACAAACAGCACCCTCCGCTAGCCGCACGTGGCTGTCACGCCAACGGCGGATGTTACCGGTGGCTTCGATTTTTGCGGTGTCGATCAAGGCATAGATACGCTCCGCTACGCTTTGCGCGGTATCTTTACCCTTATCAAAGGCGGGGTCATCGAACACCTTGGCAATGACAAGCGCGGTTTTCTGCCACTCCCCATTCACGGCGGAGAGGATCAGCGCATCAATATCATTCACATCTGCCATTTATGCCGCTTCTTCTTCGTCGGTTGGTTCGGGGTTGGCCGCAACGTAATCGCGGACATCCTGCGTGATTTTCATGCTGCAGAATTTCGGCCCGCACATGGAGCAGAAGCTCGCGTGTTTTGCGCCCTCCGCGGGCAGGGTTTCATCATGCATGCTCCGCGCTGTGTCGGGGTCGAGCCCTAAATTAAACTGATCTTCCCAGCGGAACTCAAAACGCGCCAGACTAAGTGCATCATCACGATTTTGCGCACCCGCATGTCCCTTCGCGAGGTCTGCGGCGTGCGCGGCAATTTTATATGTGATTACGCCTGTTTTCACATCATCACGGTTGGGCAGGCCTAAATGCTCCTTCGGTGTCACGTAACACAGCATCGCACAGCCGAACCAGCCAATCATCGCCGCGCCGATACCGCTCGTGATGTGGTCATAGCCCGGTGCGATATCCGTCGTAAGGGGGCCGAGCGTATAGAACGGCGCCTCATGGCATTCCTCTAACTGCTTGTCCATATTCTCCTTAATCAAGTGCATCGGCACGTGGCCGGGGCCTTCGATCATCACCTGCACGTCATGTTTCCATGCGATTTTGGTCAGCTCGCCCAATGTCTCAAGCTCCGCGAACTGCGCCGCGTCATTGGCATCGGCGATTGAACCGGGGCGCAAACCATCACCGAGGGAGAAGCTCACATCGTAGGCTTTCATGATCTCGCAGATTTCCTCAAAATGGGTGTAGAGGAAGCTCTCGCGGTGGTGGGTCATACACCATTTCGCCATGATCGAACCGCCGCGACTTACAATTCCTGTAACGCGGTCATTGGTCAGGCGGATATAGGGCAAGCGCACGCCCGCATGAATGGTGAAATAATCTACGCCTTGCTCGGCTTGCTCGATAAGAGTATCGCGGAACACTTCCCATGTTAGATCTTCGGCGACGCCGTTGACCTTCTCCAGCGCCTGATAGATCGGCACTGTCCCGATGGGCACGGGGGAATTGCGGATGATCCACTCGCGCGTGTCGTGAATGTCTTTGCCCGTGGACAGATCCATTACGTTATCCGCGCCCCATCTGATTGCCCAGACGAGCTTGTCAACTTCCTCACCGATGGAGGACGTCACGGCGGAGTTTCCGATATTCGCGTTGATCTTCACGAGGAAATTACGCCCGATAATCATCGGCTCAACTTCCGGGTGGTTGATGTTGGCGGGGATAATCGCGCGCCCCTCTGCGACTTCCTTACGCACAAATTCAGGGGTGATCAGCGGCAGCATATTCGCGCCGAACGCCTTGTCCGTGCCGAAACCGCTATCGCCTTTTTGCGCCATGGCGTGTGCCTCTGTGCGGCGTTGATTTTCACGGATGGCGATGAATTCCATTTCCGGCGTGATGATGCCTTTGCGGGCATAGTGCATTTGGGAAACGTTCTGCCCTTCCTTCGCGCGCAGTGGTTTTTCAGGGCTGGCGGGGAATTTCTCGTGCTTGATTTTGCGGTTGGCGAGCTGCTCTTCGTTTTTATAGCCGTTATCCATCGGCTTAACTTTGCGCCCTTCGACATATTCCACATCGCCGCGCTCCATGATCCACTCATGACGCTTTTTCGGTAGGCCGCGCATAATGTCGAGCTCTACGGCCTCATCCGTATAGGGGCCGGATGTGTCATAGACCGTCAAGCTCTCGCCGTTGGTGAGTGATATCTCACGCATGGGGACTTTGAGGTCGCCGACATAGACTTTCTTCGATGCGGGCAATGCGCCGCTCGTGACGTGTGTGGTGGACGGGCAAACCCCCGCTGTTGCATTGGGTTGATCCTTCGGAGCCATGATTGCTCTCCCTTCTTTATCAATAATTATAGGTAATAAGTGTCTTTATCCATGTCACGAATCTCTAGCGTGACCGCGCATTCATTAACGATACCGTCTACATGCTCGTGCATGGTTTTATGCAACGCATCGCCATATTGCTTTTTGGTCTCCAGATCGCGTCCTTCGAGAAGCAACAACGTCGTATGGATCATGTGACCGCTGAGGTCGTGATCCCCGACCATCACATAGTCAATGGCATAGGCACGGGTTTTGATGCGCGCGCGATCAATACCTTCATCGGACAGCGCTTTATGCAAGCCCGAAACAAGGTCACTGATCTCAATGATCTCACCCAAATTTTTGGAATATTCGATAATAATATGTGGCATAGCCTTTATAGTCCTTTCCCTGCGTTGATGCTAATCAACAGGTTCGAAGGGTATCCTCTCAGCATGATTTTAAGTTTTTCGGCATTTCAACCCAACAAAAAATCAACGCACCCCTAAGGTTTTCGTATGTACGCAGCTTTGCCCTAATAAAGGGAATTGTCAAGTGATGATAAAAGTTTTATAACCCCTAACGAACGGACAAATAAAGGCAGGTATCATCATGAAAAAGCGTTTGGTTAGATGGGTCATTTTTCTTCTTATCGGTGTTGGTATCGGTTACGCATGGAAATACAGCACAGACCAACAAATCAGTGGTGGTGTTATCGCCCTTTCCCCCGATGATCAAAACACGGCAGCCTCAGTGATTAAACGCCCGAGCCGCAAGAATGATAACGCCGTTGAATCATCTGTTGGCGGTGCATTTGAAATGATCGATCATACCGGCAAAACAGTAACGCAAGATGATTACGCCGATACATATAAGTTGGTATTTTTCGGCTTTACATACTGCCCTGCCATTTGCCCGACAGAGTTGCAGAAAGTTACCCTTATTCTGGAGACACTGGAACAAGAAACAGCCGACAAAATCACACCGATTTTTATTACAGTCGATCCTGAGCGCGACACAGTTGAACAGATTAGCCAATATGTTGGTCAGTTCCACCCGCGCCTTGTTGGCCTGACAGGCACGCAAGAACAAGTGGATGCTACAAAATCAGCATTCAAGGTTTACGCGACCAAAGTTGAAAACGAGATGATGGATGAATATATGATGGATCACTCCGCATTCTTGTACCTGATGGATCATAACAACAAAATGATTGCGATGTACCCGTCAACAGATACGGCAGACGATATCGCCAAAGACATCCAAGAAAAAGAACTGTAACCCTCCCAAAACCCAACGTTTTTGCGGCGGTGCAGCATACATGCATTTCCCCCATTATGTACAATCTGTTTTCCAACAGTCCCTTTTTCTGTTAGAATCTTTATGTTCTGGAGTATTCTTTTTTAGTGTCGCACTTAGACACAAACAATTTAGACATATAGAGGTTCACATGCGATCATTTAAAATCCTTTCACTTGCCACCGTTTCGACCCTTGCTCTTGCCGGCCTTCACGCGGCCGATGCAAACGCGGCAGGGTTTTATTTACAAGAACAATCCGTATCGGGCCTCGGTAATGCATTCGCCGGACAAGTCGCAACACCAAGAGATTCCAGTATCGTATATTTCAACCCCGCCGGCATGACCCATTTAAAAGGGACACATGCCAATACGGGTGTTCATTTCATCGCCCCTGATTCAGAAATCAAAGATACCGGATCAACAGTACCATTCGGCACAGTCGGCGGTAGCGGTGGAAACCCTTATTCAATATCCCCTGTTCCGAATTTAAGCATGTCGCATGAAGTTGTCGAAGATCAGCTTTGGTTTGGTTTTGCCGTTTCCGCGCCATTTGGCCTTGGCAATGAATATAATGATGGTTGGTTTGGTCGTTATGATTCAACGGAAACAACACTTCATACGCTTGACTTCCAACCCAGCCTTGCCTGGAAAATCAATGATAAACTATCCATCGGTGGTGGTTTGAACATCCAATACGCCAGTGCCAATCTGGAAAGCATCAGACCCATCGGAGGACCTGCCGAAGGCACAAGCACATTGAACGGTGAAGATACGAGTGTCGGCTATAACTTTGGCCTGCTCTATGAGCCGATTGAAGGCACAAATCTAGGCGCGCATTACAGATCACGTATCAATCATGATTTATCAGGTCGCCTTGATATTCAAAGCACTGTGAATTTAAACGCTACCGCTGATTTACACTTACCTGATATTTTTCAGGTCGGTATCGACCAACGCGTAAATGATAAATTATCCCTGCAAGCCGGTGCGACATGGTTTGGTTGGAGTAACTTCGAAGATATAACAGTAGTCAGCGCCCTTGGTACATCACGCACAACCCAGAACTATCAAAACACATGGGCTTTTGCAGTTGGTGCGGAATATGAATTAAATGATAAATGGGAATTACGCGCAGGATATCAATATGATGAAACACCAACAACGGACGAATACCGCACATCACTAACACCTGATGGTGACAGAAACTGGTTCTCGACTGGAGCAACCTATCAGTATAATGAGAAAATCTCATTTGATGCGGCGGCAACCTATATCGATATTTCAGAAGAAAAAATCAACCTGACCAGAAACGGCAGTAACATTGTCGGTGACACAGATGGCCGTGTGATTATCTTCGCGATGGGCTTGAACTATAAGTTCTAACCCTTTCAGAACATCAAAATTTTAAATCTATTTCAACGCATTGCGCACATAATCGCGCAGTGCGTTATCTGATTGTGACCATTGTGTTATATAATCGGGGAATGGCGGGCTTTCTTGCTCCAAGTTCGTGACTTCTAACAATTTTCTTGTCGGCACAGTTTCTTTTGTATCGCGGCTATAAAACACGCCTTTCACAAGACCTATCGCGGCAATCGCACCGGCCTTCTTCCCTTTTGAAATAATAAAGCGATGCTGGATATACAGCCATTTATTATCCCAACACACCATGCGCGTTTCAAGATCATACTCGCGAAACGGCTCCAAAGGGATGCGGTAACGCATTTGCGCCGTACTGAGAACAGGTATGGCCTTTATTTTCTTCATTTCCTGAAACAGATGCGTACGCAAGATAAAATCCACGCGCCCCAAATCCATAATCGTCAAATAACGACTGTTATTCATGTGCATATTGAAATCAAGATCGTTGGGCAAAACTCGCATGCGTAATTTTTGCGGTTTTAGAACATCTGTAATTTTCGGCTTGAACCATGATGCAATCACAACCCAAAAAAGCCGAAAGATCAAATTCACGTGATTAATCCTCGAGCATAGAAGCGAGCTTCAACGCATTCCCCATAGACCCTTGCACCTTTAACTTACCAGTCATAAAGGCCATGGTCGGGTCTTGGCTCCCGTTAAGCAGACCCTGCATCGTATCGACACTACATATAAAGGTCGTGTCCGCATCCGCGTCATCTTCACTGACAACCGCAGGGTTTTGTGTACCATCGACAAGGATTACACCCTCATCATCCGAAAGGTCGAATTTGAACTTCACCCCCAAAGGCGGTGCGAATTTGAGCTTCTCTTCAACCTGTTTTTTTAAGTTTTCAACAGTCATAAAAATGACTATACAGATTTTGTCCCCAAAAATAAGCCCTAAAAATACGGTATTTCCTTTTTACCACTTCCAAAAACTGTAAAGATATGTGTGTAAATATCGAATCACTTGGCACATTCCGTGTCGCATACATTTTAAATCAGGATTTTCGTAAGATGTCGTACAAAAAGTTCGTTGCATCACTGTTGGTTGGTTTCTTATCAAGCACAAGCATCGCAAACGCCGCCGAGCCGGAGCTCTACTTCTACCCAAAGAATAAGTGGACCGTCAGCGAGCGTACAACAACCGAAGATAAGCCGGTATGCTCGGTCAGCAACCAACTCAATAACGGTTATGTTCTTGAAATGACAGGAACTGCAGACGGCATCAACAACATCAATCTTGATTTCCGCCAAAGCGCCTTTCAGAAAAACCTGAAATACGAAGTACAATACAGCATCCCTGGGATCTCCCGCGCGATTGTGGCATCAAAGGCCACGAAGGACAGCTTGATCGAAAGTGACCTGTCCGGCAAAGAAGAATTCGCCAAAGGTTTGGCATCTGCGGGCGTGCTTGACGTTCAGATCCGTGATAATAATTTCCGCGTCTACTTAACCGGATTAAAGGCATCCATGCCGAAATTCGATGATTGTGTTTCCCCGCCCGAAGTTCTGGCCGAGGCGCAAACAGCAACCGAAGCAGAGCCACAAGGGCACATTCAAGAAGCGATGATTGACATGCCTATCATGGAATCACGCATCGCCGAAGAAGCGGAAATTGAAAAAGTCACGCCGTTCGAACCAACATCACATGACGATGTTGCCGCATTGCCTCCGCCTATTGTTGCACCGACAGCTGACGCGGTCGCCGCCGCGCAAGATATTGCGCCGGTTAATGCAGAAAACCTTAGACCCAAGGCAAAGAAAAAGCCACGCTACACCGAGATATTAGCGGAGCGTCTGAAGGAAGAGAATAAAAATTATCAGCCGGAAGAAACGATTGTTCCAAAATCCAAGCCAAGTACGACGGAACAAAAGATGGTTGAAAGCATTGATGAATCACGCGCTACGCCCGTTCCTACCGCGAAGCCTGTCGCCAAAACATCAAGCGTAACACGCGAAAATGTTGCGAACTCGCCCAAGCCTGTCTATAACGTGACACGCAACGCAGAACCAATCGTTGCGGACTTCACGGATCACCCGACAAGCAGCAGCGCACAAAGCGCATCGAGGATTAATCCCGCCAGTGGTCAGGCCAAAAATGACGTGATCAACAGCGACTTCATTGATATGCGTAATAAAATATCAAGCATGGAGAACGAATTAATCGCCCTGCGTGAGAAGAATAAAATGCTGGATGAGGAGCTTAAAATCTCCCTTCAGGAAGGCGAAAAAGAAAAGCTATCAGTTTCCTCTGATAACTGGAATTTAGAGCGCGCCACGATGAAATATAACGAGTCCGAACGCCAGATACAGCGTTTAGGCAGACAATTACAAACGGCGCGCGCGGTGTGCGAAAAGGAAAAGACAGAGCTAGAGAGCATGCTGTTCGACCCGAAACTCACCGACCAAAGCCAACTGGCGAAGCTTGCCTCATTGGAAGCCGAACTGGACGAAGCCAAAGCCGACCTCTACAGACAGCAACGTCAATATGAGGAACGCGTCAAAATTCTAGAACAACAACTAAAGGGTCCGTAAGCCCTTTCGTTGATGACCTGACTGCTTACCACTGATTAACTGCGTAACTATACTTGAGTTTAATAACTGCGTACTACTAGAGTAAACACTGAGTAAATAATAAGAAACTAACAGTACTTACTTATCTACTTTTGCTGCGTAATAAAGGCCGGATCCCACCCCGGCCTTTTTTTTCGTCTGGGTTTTGGGGTATAGTCATGGCATGATAAATAGCACGTTGAAATTCACAGTAAGTATAATTTTAACAACGCTGATAATCATCATAGGAATTTTAACTATTCCCTTTACATCAGTATCGCTTATTCATGAACATAACGAAGCTAAGAAAACTAATCCTTGTTATACTGACGGGTCATTGCGTGTTCAAATTGGAAGTACAATATTCAAACTACCTAGACGTAACATTGTGAGTGTAGAGGGGCCTGATATACAATGGGAGGGTGAACCTAATTACTCTTCTCCCAGAGACGGTCATAATATTTGTCAAAAAGAAAATGATCCACCGCTGCAATATAACAAGATATTTTATTCTTTAAATATAAAAAACTGTCCTGAAATCGCGCAGCATAATGGTGCATGCTCAACAATTTATGGCCATCTGCTGATAAGAAAGGATACCAAAAATTCACAAGATATCCTTCGCAAAGAGAATATTCAAAAATGCAAAAATGATCCGATTTTTAACTTTTGTAAGCATACCACCAATTATAAAAACACAATTTTTCACTTCCAATATAGCTTGAAAAGTTACCCTTTAGACGACATCAAAAACACTGAACGCATGATCATCGACTATTTTAAGGCGCGTGATATCACAGAAACCGTCAAAGGCGGCGAAGAACAAACTAACACCATAGAAAAGGCTGCACCTTAAAACCCAGACGCGTCCATCTGCATCAAGGGTTTTGCACCCGCCAGCACCATTTTAAACCGCGCGTCGGCTTCGGGCAGCATCCGTGTCATGAAAAATTCAGCCGTTTGAATTTTAGATTCATAGAATGCCTTATCCCCCTCGCCACTTTCGATTTTTTCCTTTGCGACCAGAACCATCTTGCACCAGATATAGGCCATTGCCACCAACGCAAACTGACGAAGATAATCAACGCTCGCCGCGCCCGCTTCGTCGGGGTTCTTAAGACCCTTCTGCGCGATCATCGCCGTGGCCTGTTGCAGTTTTGCAAACGCCTTCGCGAGCGGGAAGATAAACTCCTGCATCTCGGCGTTGCCCTGTTGTTCATTGATGAAATCCTGAACGGGGTGGAAGAAACGGCGGAGAAGCTTTCCGAAATCCTTCGGCATTTTACGCCCCACCAGATCGAGCGCCTGAATACCGCTGTCTCTTATACACATCTGACGCTGCCGACGAATCCAGAGGTGTTGGT
>CAXHFH010000005.1:0-42157 GCA_964015995.1 uncultured Alphaproteobacteria bacterium | reverse complement strand
CCAAAACCACCTCTGGATTCGTCGGCAGCGTCAGATGTGTATAAGAGACAGGTTATGCGTTGGTTTCGCAAAATATATGGAATTTTCACCACTTGTGACGGGGTTGTTCTTTATTATTGGGCTGCTCGGCCTTCCGCGCTTTGTCTTGAAAAAAATCATTCAACGCAGACAGAAAAAATTCTTGGAAGAATTCGCAGACGCTCTTGATGCGGTTGTACGCCTGTTGAAGGCGGGTATGCCTGTATCAGAGGCGATATCAATGATGTCGCGCGAATTTGAAGGCCCGGTGGGCGAAGAAATGTCGATCATTTATGATAAACAAAAAATCGGGGTACCCTTGCATGAGGCCGCAGCAGAAGGCTGCCGACGTATGCCTTTGCCGGAAATGCAAATGTTCGCCGCAGGACTGGCGATTCAGGCACAAACAGGTTCGTCCCTCTCTGAGGTTCTGACAAACTTATCAGGTGTAATTCGGGCAAGATTTAGACTGAAACGTAAAGTTATGGCGCTCTCCGCGGAGGCGATTGCCTCGGCTAGTATTATTGGCTCATTACCACCGCTTGTGGCTTTTGGCTTGTATTTTGCCAACCCAGGATATTTGGATCCGTTATTCACAACACCGTTTGGTAAACAACTGATCATGATGGCGATTGGCTGGATGAGCTGCGGCGTGTTTGTGATGAAACACATGATTAACTTTAAGATTTAAAGGTTAGGAAACCAAGATGACCAATGAAATGATTATTACGATTTTTGCATCTTTGGCGGCGGGCGTATCGTTTGCGGCCTTTGCGTTTCCGTTTCTGCAGAAATCCGAGAAGAAAGAAAAATATAAATCGATTATTGAAAAACGCCGTAAGGATTTGTTTCATGCCACGCGTGATGGGCAAAAGCCGATCACCAAGGAAGATAATGTATCTGCGCGCGATAATATGGCAATGTTCTATATGTTCCAAAAGTTCGCGGGTAGTATGGGCGAAAAGGCGCGTGACAAAATGTTGCAAGCGGGTATTCGTAACCCCAAGGCGCACATTAAGTTTATGTTACTGCGTATCATTTTGCCGATTTTGTTTGTTATTTTGGCTGTGCTGTATCTGAATGCGTTGCCTGAAGAAAAACAATATGAATTCTATCAGCAAATATTGATCGTAATCGGTGTGTTGCTGTTTGGTTTTAAATTGCCTGACATCATCATTAAAAACAAAATCCTGAAAAGACAGGAAGAGTTTAATCTGAGCTTTCCTGACTCGCTGGATATGATGTTGATCTGTGTTCAAGGTGGTATTGGTCTGGAACAAACCATTGAACGTGTTGCGTCAGAGGTTTCCGAAGGATCAGAGGTTCTTGCTGAAGAACTTGGTATCCTGAGCGCCGAAATGGCGATGTTGAATGACCGTAAGCAGGCGTTGCAAGATTTCGCGCGCCGCGTCGGGAGTAGTGCGGGTAAAAGTTTTGCCACTGCGCTTATTCAGGCAGAACAATATGGTACGTCTGTGTCACAGGCAATGCGTGTTATGTCGGATGAATTGCGTGATATGCGCATGGCAGAGGCCGAGCGTAAGGCCGCGTCTTTACCACCGAAACTAACGGTGCCGATGATTTTATTCTTCCTGCCTGCACTGTTTATCATCATCCTCGGCCCTGCAGGTATCGAAGTCGGATCAATGCGTAACGGTTAATGTAGCGCGCGCAATTTTTGTTAAATCTTGAAATTATAATGGTATAAGCCTAGTCTTTCCGGAGGCCAGAAAGAAGGGTGCCATGCTTGCCAAATGTTGTTCAGCCGCGTTTATATTGGCCTTATCATGGATGCTGTGTTTGTGGCATATCAATGATGGATGGGCACAAAGTCATACGATGGAACCAAATAGCGCCAACACCAAATCTCAAAAAGCCAATCATTTAGCCGATTCTTTTAGCCCGTATTTAAGGCAACATAAATATAACCCTGTTGAATGGTATGAGTGGGGTGATGAGGCCTTGGGGCGTGCGCGGCGTGAGAATAAGCCCATCCTGGTCAGTGTCGGCTATTCCACCTGTTATTGGTGTCACGTATTAGAGCGCGAAGTCTTTATGCAAGAAGACGCCGCCGCAATCATGAATGAACATTTCATCAATATCAAAGTCGATCGCGAAGTGCGTCCTGATCTTGATAAAATATATATGGTCGCCACACAGTCTTTAACGGGAAGCGGAGGATGGCCGAATAACGTTTTTCTTACGCCTGATCTAAAGCCGTTTTATGCCGCGACATATTTGCCGAAAGATCGTTGGAAGGCCGTTACACAAAAGATTGCTCTGTTATGGGGCACCGAGCGTGACCAGTTAGAAGAGCAAAGCCAAGTGCTCGCTGATAAAGTCAGCAGCGCTTTGTCTGTGATGCCATCGCTGCAGGCGAGCTTGCCTGTACATGACTTTGCCAAGCGCGCCTATTTAACCAAAAAATCTTCCTATGATAATCGTAATGGCGGTTTTGGCGCAGGTATTAAATTCCCTGAAGAAACCGATCTTCTGTTCTTGCTTGATTTTGCGCAAATGGATGGGGATGCTAAAGCGTTGGATATGGTGCAAAACACTGTGGATCACATGTTGTCGGGTGGTATCCATGATCATGTTGGTGGTGGGTTTCATCGTTATTCAACCGATCCGCAATGGCACATCCCGCATTTTGAGAAGATGCTTTATAATCAGGCACGCATGGCGGTTGTTCTGGCGCGTTTGTATGAACACACGCAAAAGCCAACCTATAAACGCGCGCTTATCAGGCTTCTTGATTATGTGGAGCGCGATATGACAGATGCACAAAGCGGTGCGTTTTTCAGTGCGCAGGATGCGGAAACTGACGCAATCGAAGGTGCATATTATGTTTGGGCTGATCAGGGGCTAAAATCCGCGTTGGGTGCGGATGATTATGGTTTCCTGATGGATTACTATCACACTGCCAATATCCCGCACATACCCGGGCATAAATCGCCGGAAGGCGCGGTGTTGTATCTCGTAAAAGATATTCCAGACGCTGAAGCACAAAAGAAGATTGATGGTGTCTTGGGTGAACTTTTATCCCTGCGTCAAAAACGCGAGGTTCCGTTGCGCGATGAAAAAATCATGACGGCATGGAATGGGATGATGATTATGGCCTTGGCCGAAGCAGCGCGGGTTTTAAAAGATGATCGCTATGCGGCGCGCGGGGAAAAGGCGGCGCAATTTATCCTGTCTAATATGCGGCAAAAAGACGGGCGGCTCTACCGTATCTTTATGGACGGTAAAGCACATCAGCGGGCATTTTTTGAAGATTACGCATGGCTCACACGTGGGTTGATGGCTCTACACCATGTAACAGGCAATGACACGTACAGGAATGAAACCATCAATATCATACAGGCCGCAGATCGTGACTTCGCAGATCAGGGTGCGGGCGGGTATTACATGGCAGATGGCCGTGAGAATTTATTCGTGCGGATAAAGGCGGGGGACAATGCGGGCGCGTTGCCATCGGATAACGCGGTTATGGCGCATGTGCTCGGCGATTTATATCGCGCGACGGGTGATCAAAAATGGAAAGATAAACTAGATGGTTTGATCAGTGCCTTTGCACAGGGGATTATTGGTGGCCCGCACATCTATAGTCATATAATTCACGCTATGATGAGTTTGGAGGGTAAAGAGCCGCAGGGTGTTTCATCACCTGAGAAACAGGAGGTGAAACCATCGTCGATGCAGTCCAAAGATCAGGTTGATATATCAGCGCGCATTGTACCCGAAAGCTCTACGGCTAAAGAAAAGACAGTGAAGGTGGTCATTAAGGTCGAGGAGGGCTGGCATATCAATGCGAACCCCGCCAGTCTAGCGGATTTAATCCCAACGGTTGTTGATATCCAAACAGAACAAAAATCAACGCAGGATGTGACCTATCCAAAGGCGAAAGACATGAAAACCCCTTTGGGGCAGGTGCGTGTTTATGATGGCACGGTTGAAATTATATCTATCGTGCGGGCCGATGAAGCGATTGTTGAGAGTACAATGCGTGCCCTCATACAGGTGCAGGCGTGTAAAGACGATACGTGCTACGCCCCGTCACAAATTTCTGTAGATGTTAAGAAATAAGACTATCGTTCATTCAGCGTGCGGATAATCCGAAGGTTGCGCTCAATTTCAATACGGTCGGGGGAGAGTGCCTTCGCACGTTCCAGAACCTCTATTGCTTCTTCGATGAACCCTTGTGTCGCCAGATTAAGCGCAAGATTATTCATGATGGTCGTTGGATCACCTTGCCAGTGTTCCAATCCTTTGCGGAATGCGCGTTCGGCTTCGGGGTGCATTTCCTTCGCATCAAGGGCAATACCTAAATTTTGGAAGGCGTAATGATCACCAGGATTTTGGATGACGGCTTGCTGTGCGTATTTTTCGGCCAAGTCGTAATTACCAAGGCCAAGCGCAATCATCGACATTTCTGTTTTTGATCCGGCGATGGCTTCATCAGATTTTGCAAAAGGCTCTAACACCAAAGAGGCGCGGTTTAAATATCCGGCTTGACGAAGTCCTCTGGCATAGGCGAGGGCATAAGCGGGGTCGTTGCTGTTGCGTTTATATTGTTTTTCTAAAGCGAGAAGCGTACCTGAAGCGGAGCCATTTTGAGAGGCTGTGATCGCGGCCTTTTCAACGGCGGCATCAATGCGGTCTTGTGTGCTCACGGGCTTTTTCGAATCGGACATTCTGTCACTACCGGTTGTCTGACATGCAGCCAGAGAAACAGTTGCCAACAAGAGTAATGGATAAGTGTGTATTTTTTTCATAGTGCTGCTATGCCCTTAATTTTATGCTTGTATTCAGTAATTACCCAATTCAAAAATTTTCTTATTCTTCCGGAGGAGGGTCATTCGAGTTTCCACCCGATTTATCGTTTCCGCCTGCATCATCATTTGATTCAGAATCGCCGGAAGATTTTTCATCGTCCTGCGCCAATCCTATTTCATGGCACATATCAGGGCAATAAAAAACGTTTGTTTTCTGGCAATCATCGCCGCTATCCTCGCGACAAGTTTTCTTAACACGGATGTAGTTTTCTTTCGGGCTGGCGACAATCACGTGGCGCTGCATCAGAACTTCGCCTTGTTTGCTCAAAACTGTGAAATGTGTTGCGCCCGGACTTCTTGGAACAATCACCAATGTTGTCGAAGAATCTGCGATCACGTTAATGTGCAGGGGGTTGCCGATGATAATGCTACCGGCCTCACCATCAAGATGGATGAGTTCCGATTTATCTGGGGTCAACCGAATAATTGGATGCGTTGTGTTCTCCGGCGCTGCGCTATGTGATCCATCAGCTGCGGTAACAGCAGGCATGATGTCGACGGGTTTATCGTCAGCAAAAGCGCCATGAGGAACGAACGCAGCCGCAGCGAGCGCACAAACGCTCAAAACACGGCAAGACTTCATAAATGAACTCAGTAAGTATATATTTTTCATAAGGAAACCCCTTAAAACGGGATAAAAGAGACTAATTAATTACAGCTTATAACTATATCGCGAAATAGTTAAAAAATCATGCACTTTTTCGAAAAGCTCTGTTTCAGCCGAATATACGTGGTTAGAGTATTTTTATTTTTGCCTTTATTGGCGATATTGTTTATGTTTTTCAGATAATTAAAAGCGGAATTCAATAATGGCAGAGCATGCAGTAACCTTCAAATTTAAAGGCGGCGATAAAGAAAAGGCGGAATATTACGCCTCGGAAGCAGATCGCGACCTGATTGTTCAGTTCTTGGAATATTTCAAAGAAAAAGAAATGGTCTATATGGATGGAACCGATCATGTGGATTTAGATGATGCAATTAAAGACATTAAAGATGCTTCGATTGTTGACGGCGTTTTAACACTGACGCCAGCCGAATTTTGGGGGGTGCATCGTTTTTTCCGAAAGCATCAAAATGTAACTGAAGAATTTAAACAAGTATCAGTCGAAAATTTTAGTATTATTTTGGAAGAGCTTCGGAAAGCCTTTTATATCGTTTTGACTCCACAAGTTCCGGTGGGGGACTGATATGGAAAAAAGCGTATTAGACGACCTAACGCTAGATAGTATAATCGAGCACATCTCAAGGGGGCATGCGTACAACAAACACGTATTGGGGGAAGACACCAAAGAAAAAATGAACGGCCTTAACGCGTTCCGCGCGCGCCGCGATAACTTTAATAAGAAGTTAGGCCCGGATCTGGAAATTGAAACCGTAATGGATTTACGTCATTACGTGGAGGTATTTATAGATCATCCACAAACTGAAGGTGTTGTTAGGCCAAGGGATGGTTCTGTTATTTTATACAATAGCGCCCATAACGTTATTATGTGTGTTTCGCCAAATGATGGTGATCATGATTATGGATCGATATTCAGGTATGCCACTAGCAAGCAAGATTATCAGGCCGAGCACGATGATGCGCTATATACAGAAATGAGTCGATCTCGACATCCATATAGGAAAATAGATAATTTTTATCCTGGTTCTGTCCGCGCGGCGCTGGAAGATCATATCGCAGGCATACAGGCGGAGCCGGAAAAATATACAGCTAAACCAACAACTCAGCCTGAGCATGCTCGCTTTTTAGTTGCACTTGGTAACGAAAATCGTCCGGGGCGTAGGGACGTACAGGGCGCAGGCAATAATGGTATATTACATAGTGTTGAATATGCTGAGACTCATCAGCGCAACATTTTTGGCCCGCCTAACGTGAACAGGCCTGGGGTTGTGGTTGCATTGGATGATTACAGAAGTGTGGATGAGGGCTTTGAGTTGGCCAACCTCTTAAAAGAGAAGCTTGATATCGGCGATGATATGGATGGCTACGCCGAACCGAGGATGATGTAGCGTTATAGAACGCCTTTGGTTATCGTTTAAATCGTTCAAAAATCGCAAGTGTTTCCTCACTGATATGATGTTCTATGCCTTCCGCATCAAACTCCGCAGTTTCAGGCGGTACACCGAGTCTTATAAGAAAATCAAGTACGATTTGGTGACGTTCTTTGCATTTTTTGGCCAATTTAGACCCTTTTTCTGTAAGGAAAATAGAGCGATAGGGCTGGCTCTCCACGTATCCTTCTTCTTGCAAGCGGCTTAAAACTTTACTGGCGGTTGGATTGGAAACGCCGAGGCGTTCGGCCAAATCACTCAGGCGGGCTTCTTGGTTGGCTTCAATCAGATCGGCGATAAGTTCAACGTAATCTTCCTTGGTTTCGGTTTGGTGTGCTTCGCGCACACGGGTAAACCATTGTGCCTGTGTTTTGGCATCAACCAATTTGGGGGGGCTTGGCATGGTCGCGATCCTTTTCTTGATTGGATGAAATACTGCTAATGATGAAGGCAATCATAAATAGCCCGGCCTGAATGACAACGATCACAGGGGCAGTGGTGGTGTCGATGTGATAGCTCACGATGGTTCCGCTCAGGCATGAAAATACCGAAACACATACGGCAATGATAAGCATGCGATCAAATGATTGGGTGAGGAGAAATCCAATTGCTCCGGGGGCGATTAACATGGCGATCACCAAAATGATTCCTGCGGCCTTCAGAGAGGAGACAATCGTAAGCGAGAGTAATATTAAAAGACCAAAATGCAAAACACGTACAGGCAGTGCAATGACGTGTGCATGCGCGCTGTCAAAGCAATAGAGCATAAGATCACGTCGTTTTACGATCATAATCACGCTGCATAGGCCTGCGATCAGACCTGATTCAATTAAATCCCTGCTTGTGATGCCAAGAACATTACCAAACAGCACATGGAGCAGGTGTATGTCCGTTTCTATACGGGTGAGCAGGACAAGTCCGAAGGCAAACATGCCGGAAAATACGATGCCCATGACGGCGTCTTCTTTGACGCGGCTGTTTTCTTTCAAGTATCCGGTTGCGAGGGCGCAAAAGAGCCCTGCGATAAATGCCCCGATGGCAAGCGGTATACCAGCTAGGTAGGCGAGGGCTAATCCGGGGAGGACAGCATGTGAAACCGCATCGCCCATCAATGACCATCCCTTAAGAACAAGAAAACAGGAAAAGATAGAGCACACAACGCCGATTAAAACCGATATCAATAGAGCGCGCTGCATGAAATCATGGGAAAGTGGTTCAGCGATGTAGGTGTAGAGCATCTCCATTACGCGGCTGCCTTTCCGCGAATCGATTTTCGGCGCATTAAAAGGCCATATTTGGGCGAAAAAACGAAGGCACATAGGAATATAAGTGTTTGTAGGCTTACGATAAGGCCGCCTGTGTTGGCATTTAGGAAGTAACTGATATAGGCACCAAGGCCGCTTGTTATTGTGCCCAAACACATCGAGATAATGATTAATCGTCCAAAACGATCCGTGAGGAGATAGGCCGTTGCGCCCGGTGTGACCACCATGGCGATCACCAAACATGCCCCCACGGTTTGCAGGGCGGCAACAGTGGCGGCACTGAGGAGGGTAAAGAACATGACCTTAAGCGCGGTCACGGGTAAACCGATGCTTTGAGCATGACGTTCATCGAAAAACACAGCCACGAGATCCCGCCATTTCAAGGATAGTGCAATCAAGCATATAGCCGAGATAATCACGACTTGCTGCGTGTCGTAATCCGATATTGCGAGGATATTGCCCAATATAATGCTCTGAACATTCACCGCCGTGGGGTTTATGGACACCAAAAGCAAGCCAATCGCGAAAAATGTGGTGAAAACGATGCCGATAACGGCATCTTCACGCAATTTTGTCTTTTGTTTGACAATTCCCATGCTTAATGCGGCTAATAAACCTGCGAAAAACGCACCCACAGCGTAGGGAAGGGCGAACAGATATGCCAATGCGACGCCGGGCACGATTGAGTGTGCGAGAGCATCACCCATCAACGACCATCCTTTGAGTATTAAATAGGATGACAGGAAGGCGCAGGTGCCACCGACAAGGGCGCTGACCCAAATCGCTTTGAGCATATAATTGTAGGAAAATGGTTCGAGCAAATATTCGATCATTTTTTGCGGCCTTTTCGGCTATTTTTGGTTTGCACAATGCGCTGTCCCCCTTGTTCACCATAGAGAACCAGCGGGCGCTCATCATCGGTTAGTACGGTCACGCCGCGCTGGTCGCTATCATCGTGAAGGTCGCTGCCGAACATCTGATGATGACGGAGCATGCCGCCGAAGGTTTTTGCCAAATTCTCTTGTGTGAAGGTCGTTTCCACCGATCCGTAAGCCAATACTGTCTGATTAATCAGGATCACTTCATCACAAAAATGCGGAATACTTCCCAAATTATGGGTGGAGACCAAAATCAAGTGCCCATCATCAGCGAGGTTGTGAAAAAGCTCGATCAGGGAGTCCTCGGTTTTGATATCCACGCCTGTGAAGGGTTCATCAAGAAGGATAACCTCACCACCTTGGGCGAGGGCGCGGGCAACGAAAATTCGTTTTTTCTGACCGCCGCTAAGTTCACCAATTTGGCGTTTGCGGTAGTCGCTCATATTGACACGCTCAAGCGCACGATCAACGGCGGCTTTATCCTCCGCGGAAGGGATACGCATAAAGCCCATATGGCCATACCGGCCCATCATCACGACATCCTCGACCAGAACGGGGAAATCCCAATCAACATCCTCGGTTTGCGGCACGTAGGAGACAATATTACGTTTTAGCGCAGCACGTACACCACCGCCCGCAATTGTAATAGAGCCTTGATTTGGCTTGATAAACCCCATCATCGCCTTAAACAAGGTGGACTTACCCGCGCCATTCACGCCGACAAGGCCGCATATCGTGCCCTTATGCAGGGAAACGCTGACATCCTGCAACGCCTTATGGCCGTTGGGGTAGGTGACGCTGATGTTATCGAGCTGTATGATATCGTCTTGGGGCATGGTGTTGGCCTAATCGCTCAGGGCTTTGTGGAAGCCGTTTGCAATGGTTTGGGTTGTAACCTTCAGAAGGTCTAAATAGGTGGGAACAGGGCCGTCGGCTGTGCTGAGGGAATCAACATATAAAACACCGCCATAGATGGCACCTGTTTCCGATGCGACCTGTTTGGCGGGGCGGTCTGAAATCGTGCTTTCGCTGAACACCGCAGGGATGTTGTGCGCACGTACAGTGTCGATAACCTTGCGCACTTGCTGCGGGGAGCCTTGCTGATCGGCATTCATCGGCCAGAGATAAATTTCTTTCATATCCATATCTTTGGCGAGGTAACTGAACGCGCCCTCACTGGTCACCAAAAAGCGCATTTTTTCAGGAATTCGGGCCAGATTTCCCGATAACTCGGCCCGAATTTTTTTGACTTGTTCGGTGTAGCTTTTTGCGTTTTGGTTATAAATTTGGCCGTTATCGGGGTCGGCCTCAACGAACGCCTTGCGGATATTCTCAATATAAATAATTGCATTTTCGGTGGACATCCACGCATGCGGGTTTGGCTTGCCCGAATAGGCGCCTTCATAAATCGAAAGTGGGGTGATGCCATCAGAGACAACAACGTTCGGCACGTTTTTAATATCGAGCAAAAAACGCTCGAACCAACGCTCCAGATTTAGACCATTCCAGAATATAATATCCGCGCCTTGGGCACGTACGATATCTTTTGGGGTGGGTTGATAATTATGAATTTCCGCGCCGGGCTTGGTGATAGATTCCACAATCGCGGCATCGCCGGCAACATTGCGTGCAATATCCGCAATCACGGTGAATGTTGTGACGGCCTTTATTTTATCCTTCGCATGACCTGTGGCGGGGAGAGTCATAATCATAATCGCACACATAATCGCGCATATATTTTTCGTAAGCATGGTTATCCTTCATATATTTAGCCTTACCTTTTAAGTTTAGCACTGGCTAAAAATATGTGCAATGGGTAAAAAAATGAAGGTAATCTTCGGTTTTAGAATCGTTTTTTGTGAGATAGACTTAATTATTGCCAAACTATGCTTTTGAAATTTAGATATAGAGGGTTCTTTCTATGCGTCATTTTCTGATGATTTTCTGCTTTGTAATTATGGTTTTCGAAACTGCTTATGCGGATGAGATTAATGTCGAAAGCACTATTAAGGCCGCAACCGTATATAGCGATAGGGCGACAGTCACCCGTAATGCCGCAATACAAATCCCGAAAGGTTCGCATAATTTAGTTTTTGAGGGGTTGCCGGTTGGTCTTTTCTACGAGTCTTTGCGCGTTATCGGGAGTTCGGAGGCAGAGGTTACCTTTGGGGCATTAAGTATTAAGCGGGAAACGTCACAAGATTACGTTGTGCCGCGCGTACAGGAGCTTCAGGCTAAAATTAAAGAGATTGAAAATCTAATCGAGATGCAAAATGCCGAGAGACAGGCACTGGTTGAGGCGAATGAGTTGTTAAAAACGTGGGGGAAGCAGGCTAGTTTGAGCGAAAGTGAGGACACTGCCAAAATTCATTTAGATCATGATAAATGGATAAGTGCTTCGGATGGTTTGTCAGGAAAAATGCTGTCCAACCTTAAGGAAATTATCAATCTGGATTTAAAAATCGGGGAAGCCAGTGAGAAAATCGAAAAAATACAGGGGGATTTAAGGCAAATCAGAGCTAAGGGTAAGCAAAGCTATACTGTTACTATTCCATTTGAATCTGATAAGGCAGCAACATTGGATGTTGATCTGAGTTATCAGATTTCAAAAGTATCTTGGCGGCCTATATATGATGCTCGCCTTGATGTGAAGTCGAAGACTCTGAAACTTGTGCAATATGGTTCTGTCTCACAACATACGGGAGAGGACTGGACAGATATCGCGTTGACTTTATCCACTGCAAGGCCGAGCCGCGGTGCACAATTACCGGGTCTTTTTTCCAAGTGGGTGTCGATTTATGTGCCGCCGCCGCCGCGTACAAAAAAACCTAATGATGATGCTTTTGAATTTGAAAAAGACAGCACACAGATGGAACCACGTCTGGAGGTGCCGGAAATTCAAGAGGGGGGAGAAGATCCGCTCCACAGGTGGCGGTTATTGCAAGAAGAGCGTGTTGAGCGACAAATGAGCACGAAATCCAAATCTGTACATGTTGAGCCCATGGGTGAGACTTACGGCTATGTTGGAGAATACAAAGTTTCCGGTGCGTCAACAGTGAAGGCTGATGGGACACAGGCCAAGTTGATGATTTCTGAA
This sequence comes from uncultured Alphaproteobacteria bacterium, assembly GCA_964015995.1. Lineage (GTDB taxonomy): Bacteria > Pseudomonadota > Alphaproteobacteria > Micavibrionales > Micavibrionaceae > UBA1672. Next base: position 30,012 of record CAXHFH010000005.1, on the reverse strand, counting down.
TTTGAACCCAGTGTTGATCTGCTGGTACAAATCAGACCTCAATTCAGTACGGACGCCTATTTGGTTTCAAAGATTAAACTGCAATCGGATACGCCGCTTCTTCCCGGGCGGGTTAGTCTATTCCGCGACGGGGCCTTTATCGGGCAAGTGAAAATTGCGCATATGATCAGGCCGAATGAGGAAGCCGAACTTTCCTTTGGTATAGATGATGGTGTGGTTGTTAAGCGTAATATCGTGAAAGATCAGAGTAGTGAATCTGGTTTGATTTCTAAAGATAGTGTTGTTGAAAAACGATACATTACTGAAATTCAAAACCTCCATAAAGATACCATTCAAATAGAGGTGGCGGAGATGCTTCCGGCCTCGAAGGATCAGAGTATTCGTGTTGATATACTGCCTGATACCACGAGCGGTTATCAGACCGATCTGAATAATGTTAAAGGCACGATCAGTTGGGCGGGGGCGTTAGAGCCGCAACAAAAGACTGCGATTAATCTTGGTTGGAAAGTCAGTTGGCCAAATGCGAAAACTATTACGGGGCTTCATCAATTTGAATAGCTTTTGTCGTATTCTGTGATCACTTAAATCCTCGTCTTTTGCGTCCCCAACTTATCGTGATCAATATTCGTCTTTGTGTGGTTGTGGTTTGGTAATCTTGTTATAACGCCTTATCGAATCTTATCTTTAAACCAAATTTCTAGGAGAGCTTTTTCTATGCGAACTTTTATTTTATGCGCCGCTTTGGCGATACTGGCTATGCCGTCGATGGCTATGGCAGACACAGGAAAGGGATGCGCTGCGCTTCCTGATCATGCGGCGTTAAAAACCGCCCTGACGGATGCCAGAAAACAGGCCAATGGCGGTCTTAATCTTGATATGTGGGGCACGATTGTTGATCGCACGGGTCGTGTATGTGCGGTGGCTTATACTGGCGCGGATGCAGGGGCACAATGGCCGGGCAGTCGTTTGATCTCTGCCCAGAAGGCAAACACAGCCAATGCGTTCAGTCTTGATGGCTTGGCGTTATCGACAGCGAATTTGTTCACCGCGGTTCAACCGGGCGGCAGTCTGTTCGGTTTGCAGGAAAGTAACCCGATCAACGTACCTGTTGCCTATAACAAAGCAGGCACGCTAGAGAATTTCGGCACAACAAACGACCCGTTAACAGGCGAGTTAATTGGTGGCGTGAACGTGTTTGGCGGCGGACTTGCGCTGTATAACAAAGACGGTAAAGTCGTTGGAGCGGTTGGTGTCAGTGGTGACACATCATGTGCAGACCACAACATTGCATGGCGTACACGCCACGCCTTGAGCCTTGATTTCGTAAGCGCGGGCGTATCAGCGGATAAAAATGATCAGATCATTTTTGATATCACAGATGGCGTAAGTGCGGGCGGTTTCGGTCATGCGGCGTGTGGCGCAGATGTCGCCAAGGTTGTAGAATCGCTTCCGGCGTCACGTGTCGTGGCAAAAGCGGCAGAATAATAACCTCTTATTTATGATGGCGGGCGGCGTCTGGCTGCCCGCTATTTTTGTGTTCTGTATCAATGCGATACCTCTGTTTTTCCGAACTATTATTAGAATTTTCTTGTATTATTTTTTGCAGTGCGTTAATTCAGACGTAATGGAAATATCATCTATTGGAGAACGGATGATGATTAACCGCATAGTCGGTCACAGGGGTGCAGGTGTACTTGCGCCTGAGAATACAATAAATTCCCTGAAGGTCGCGCACGATCTGGGGTTAGGGTACGTTGAATTCGACGTGCGCCTAACCAAGGATCGTGTTCCCGTTATTTCCCATGACAACAGTTTAATTCGATGCGCGCATAAAGACGTGTTGATATCGGATTCGCTTTATGCGGATATTAAGGATGTTAATGTCGCGGCGCACTTCGCGCTTGAGGATTTACATCAAACCATCCCGACATTGGGTGAATGGCTTGCCGAGACGAAAGCGCTTGGCCTGCATTGCCAGTTGGAATTCAAGCCCAATGCGGATGACAAAGAAGAGCTGGTTTCGATTGTCACGGAAATCATTGACGATTTTTACAAGGATGCGACCGAGGCGGAAAGACCTCTGGTGACAAGCTTTGTGGCCGAATGTTTGGCCGATCTTAAGAAGAAATCAAAGCTGTCCTATACCACCGGGATGTTGGTGAAGGTCGAAGAAACATCATTATGGAAGAATTATGCCCAAATATCGGGCAGTGATTACATGCATTTGCACGCGCTATACCTCACGGATGCGATTGCAGATGATGTAAAGGGTTTTGGGTGTCGGATTAACGGTTTCCACCTCAATCACCCGGAGTTGGCTAAGCAAGCGATAGCACGCGGCTGTGAACGGTTTACATGCGACGTGCCTGATATTTTTGCGAGGCTGAAATTTGATCAATAGAACGGAAATGTATTAAACTATTTATAGCTTACGGAGAAGGAAAAATAGGGTATGTCGGGTAACGAGAACAATACTGGTAACGGAATAGATTATTCACAGCACATTGTAGGGCACAGGGGCGCCGGTAACGCCGCACCGCCAAACACAATGGCCGCCTTGGAAAAGGCAGTGGAGTTAGGGTTGGAGTGGGTCGAATTTGATGTCCACCTTACCGAAGATAAGCAACTGGTTGTTGCGCATGAGGGAGACCTCTCCAAATTGATGGGGTCAGACGTTAAGGTTGGCGAAAATACTTACGAAACCTTGCACGAAATAGATCTGGCGAAATCCTTTAAAGGTGCACGCGGTGAACAGCATATGCCTCGTTTTGAGGAAGTGTTGGAATTTTGTATTGAAAACAATCTCAGAACACAAATTGAATTGAAGGCAACAGGGGATCAAGCCACAGAATTGGCCGAGGCCGTTGTTGAGATCCTCGGGCAGGATGATTATGCCTTTGCCCCGGGTAAGCAGCCTTTGATCAGCAGTTTCCAGCCCGATGCGTTGAAAGCCGTCAATGAGGCGTCTAATGGCACGCTTGAAACGGGTCTTCTTATTCACACTCATGAAAATGGTCAATGGAAAGAACTGGCTGATGATGTTCAGCCGACATTTGTACATTTCTATGGCGGTGCATTTGAAGAAGGCATTCGGTTGCCTAAAAAATTCGGCGATGACGTTAGAGCGGCCGGATACAAGTTGAATGCGTTTAAGGTTAACACACCCGAAGACGCCAAGGCCGCAGTCGAGGCAGGTGCAGAGCGTTTCACATCGGATGAGCCTGAAAAGCTCCTTGGTATATCGCCGACATTGGCACAAAGAAATGATCGTGACACGACGTTTGATACTGTTGTTATTCCGGTTGGTGGATATGGTACACGTATGGGTGAAATCACGAAGGCGATCCCGAAGGCGATGTTACCCATAGGCGGCAAGCCACTTATTATGCACGCAGTTGATGAAGCTTTGGAAGCAGGCGTGAGCCGTATTATCATTCCGTGTCGTCCGGAAGATAAAGAATTGTTTGAAAAACAGTTTTTCGGTAGTGAGGGACGTCGAGCGATTATTCAACAAAATAAGCGTGATGATTTACTTGATGGCGGTAATGCGTTCAAGGATGTTGTTGAGGTCGTGCCAATTTATGCGAAAGAAGGTCCTGCATCAACGATCGCCCAACTTGTGGAAGAGCGTGGTATTAAAAACTTTGGCGTGATCTTGCCCGATGATTTGATTGTCGGTGAAACGGGCGCGATGAAACAAATGGCGGAAGTATTCCAAAAAACGGGGATGCCCACCATTGGCACAAGACATGTTGAAGACCGTGAAGAGCCGAAGAATGTGACATTCATTAAAATGGATAAAACAGTCGGTGACGATGATGGTGGATGGAATATAACTAAAACCATTCAAATTAAGCCGTTAAAAGAAGATCCTGTTTCTAAAAATGCGACGTCAGGACGTTATATTTTCACAGGTGATTATTGCGATGCTGTTAATTCGATTGACACGGAAGGTCTCAAGGAAGTTTCCATGAGTGCGGCGGTAAGACATTACGCCCATCAGGATAGTGGTATCGGTGTTGTTGAGCTTAACGATGTCACGTTCTACGATTGTGGTGAGTTATATGGCTACCAAAAGGCAACTGCCGCCTTTATTCCACCGGAAATCTTACGTGCACAATTCCTTGAGCAAAATGAGAATGTTACGATCATGGATATAAACGCAGATATCTCGGCAAATGGTCACGATGTTGAAGAAACAGCATTAGACGAAGATGACTTGCATGCGGATGAGGCATATCATCATCAGGCCGATGATTTAGATGAAGATACTCATGACGTACCTGGCGTTGTTTAGAAAGCTACGTTGTTGTTATTTCGCGATCTGCGCCTCTTTCAGGCGGTAGAATACGTTATATTCATCATCTTGCGGGACAAGTTCCAAGGTGCCTTTAATATTTACAGGATCATAACTGAAGGGTATTGGTGTTTTTGCATGCACCTCAAGCACCATGCTTGGCGTGACGTGATAGTGATAGGGGCAACTGACGGGAAACGGCCCTAATAAAAACATCGATTGCTTTTCGTTCTGATCAAGGGGGAACATATACCCCTGTAGCAGGATTTCAGTGCCATCAAGTTTTTTAACCTCATCATTGAAACCGGGGCGTACGCCTGTCCATTCATCGCCGTCCTCGCCGATAAAGCTATAGCTGTTCATACCGATTTTTCCCAAGACTTCCCAAGGTGTGCCGCCTTCCGGTGTGTTCACAAAGTCGGGTATCGCGGCGAATAAATCGTCTTCCGAAAACGCCGCGTCATCGCCTTCTTTGACGTCGATTTCTGATATGTCGAAAACCTTCGTTAGTAAGCTATTGGAAGGTGGTTGAATTTTAAGTGGATGTGATGGGGTGGCTTGCAGTTCCTTAACTGCGGGGTAGCCAATAAACGCGATGAGGCAAAACGTAAATGCGAATTTGACACAAATTTTAAAGAGCTTGTAGCTCATGCGGTTAATTCCCTTTTGTCAGTTGCTTTGCAACGTCAACACGCGATGCGCGTATTGCAGGCATTAAAGATGCCAGAATACCGGCAAAAAGAACAGCCACAATAATCCAACAGATCTCAGTCGTTATATGAGCCTGTGCACCGCTGGCGGAGAGTGGGGCGATAGAGTGCGCCATCACCGTAAATCCGTACAAGCCAAGGACAAGGCCAAGCAATAAACCTGCGGTGACAATCAGCATGCCTTCAGTCAGGATGATTTTGCGTAAGCGGGCTTTCGAATACCCAATGGCGCGCAGAACGGCCAGATCACCCATACGGTTTTCAAGGCTTCCCGCAAGGCCTGTGAAAATGCTTAAGGCGGCAATGATAATCAACAGGGTAGACAAAGCGCCAAATGTTTTAGAGCCAAGGCCAAGCATAGAGGTTAGGCGTACCATCTCAAGCGCCGGGTTGGCGGCCTGAAGCGCGCTTTCACGGTTGATCATACGCGGCAGGTTCATGTTCGCCATGGGGGATTTTGTGGTGAGCAGTAATGCGGTAATTTCCGCATCCTGCGCGTGATCGTCATGGTCATCGTGGTGTTCGTGTCCCTCGTGATCACTGTGGTCATCATGATCTTTATGTTCGTCGTGATGCGCGTGATCGTCATGGTCATCGTGGTGTTCGTGCCCCTCATGGTCACTGTGGTCATCATGGTCTTTATGTTCGTCGTGATGCGCATGTTCTTCATGGTCATCGTGGTGTTCGTGCCCCTCATGATCACTGTGGTCATCATGATCTTTATGTTCATCGTGATGCTCATGCTCATGATGTTCGTGCTCTGTGTGTCCTTCCTCATGTTCCACACCTTTGTGCCCGTGAAGGTGCAAAACGGAATCGAGCGAAGTTAGAATGAGTCTGTCTAATACAGTACCTGTTGGTTTTAATGTGCCGACGATTTTATATTTTTCTTCTTCATGAACATGACCGCCATCCATTAGGCCATGCGCACCTGCAAATTCAAATCCGACAGGGGCGTTAACGGATGCGCCGCTAATGGCTTCGAATGGTTTGCTCCATAGGCGACCATCGCCCAGTGATGCGTCGTAATGTGCCAGATAGGCGGGGGTGGTTCCGACAATGCGGTTGCCATGCCAGTTGTCGCCAAGGGCGAGGGGAATGGCAGTTTTAACTTGTCGGTGGTTCATCCATTTTTCTGCGGTCTCATAGGGGATATTGCCTGTTGGAATATCGATATGATAGACGGAAGACAGGATTAATTGCAGGGGGCTGCCTTTTGCGCCAACTACGATATCTATGTTTTGCCCGTCAGTGCTCAGGCGGCTCTGTACGTGTTGGCCGAATTGCACAATCAGGATCGCCAGCATCACCCCAAAGGCCGTAAGAAAAACCGAAAGCAGGCTGTTGAGCCATCGGGATTTCAGGGATGCCATAATCAATGCGAAGTCTTTCATGATGTCATCTCCAATATGTTCGTAAATCGTCCTTTGATGCGTGCATCATGCGTTGCCACAATCAATGTCGCGTTCGTCTTTTCGGCTTGCTCGAACAATAAATCCATCACCTTTTCGGTGTTGGCATCATCAAGGGCAGAGGTCGGCTCGTCCGCAAAAATAACCGATGGATTATTGGCAACGGCGCGGGCAATGGCAACGCGCTGGGCTTCGCCGACACTTAAATCACGTGCCTTTTGCTGTTTCTGAGCGGTTAGGGCAAGCTCTTCTATTAACGTATTAATGCGCGCCTGATCTTTTGTGGGTTGTGCGAGGGCGATGTTCTGCTCTATGCTTAAATGGCCAATTAAGTGTATCTTTTGAAACACAAAACCAAAATTATTTGATCGTAAGTTGTCCAATTTATTTTCAGATAATCCGGTGTAAGGGGTGTCTTGAAACACTACGTCACCATCTGTCGGGCGTAATAATCCGGCCATGATATTCATCAATGTGGTTTTTCCGCACCCTGATTGGCCAAGCAATAAAAGATGTTTGCCTGCCTCAATATTTAAGCTGTCGACGGAGAGTATTGTACGCTCCGATGTGCTGTACTTTATATTTTTAAGCGTGAATAACATGGCTTGCCTTTTAATCGTTGTTTAAGCTGTTACAGACATCAACCAATTGCATCACTTTTTCACGCCCCATGCCATGTGAATCTAATTTTTTTTGCAGATAGTCGATTTTTTCTGCCTCACTGTCTAATCTTGCATATTGTTGGTATGGCGCTTCGAATATACGTTTTAAATAGCCCGGGTTGAATCCACCGTTTTTCTTTACGATTTCATCCAGATAGGGCGCGCGGTCTTCTTCTGACATTTCAAAGAAATTGGCCCCTTTATATCCGTGGATAGAGGTGTCGAGTGTCCCCAGAAATTCCGCGGTTAACTCACCATCATCGCCCAATTGATCGCATGGTACTGTGATGGTTTGCCCTTGTGGTGTGGTGACATCGAAGGACTGTACGTCTTGTGCTTCGGCGGTATCAACGCTCGCCAGATGAAGTCCCGCCGCGAGGATAGCCGTAGAGAGTATTGATGCATGTTTCATAACTTTGCCTGTGTTTGAATAATCCTGTGAGTGTTATATTATAACATTCGGTGGTTAATCAAGAAAGAAATTCTATGTATTTATGTGTCGCTGGTAATTGCCTGTTGTTGTTTTATTTACGCATGAGTATGGTCGGTTATTGTTTTATATATTCGGGAAGGCATGATGCGGCATCAGTACGATAAAATAACCGAAGCCCATAATCCGACCCACGCCTTATGGGCTTCTTATTTTGCCATGGGCACTGTTGGCTTTTTGATTATCATTAAAATTTACGCCTACGCGATGAGTGGTTCAACCGCGCTTTTGGCCTCATTGGTTGACACAATGGGGGATGCTGCGATCTCATTCATGAGTTTTCTGAGCATCAAAATTTCTTTAAAACCCGCAGATCATGAGCACCGCTTTGGCCATGGAAAGGCGGAAGGGTTTTCCGCCATGTTTCAGGGGGCTTTTTTGGTGGGGGCATCGGTGTTTCTGGTATTTGAAAGTCTACGTGGTTTTATTAATCCGGCGCAGATTGAGTATCATGTTCTGGGAATTAGTGTTTCGATTGTGGCCATTGTGTTGACATCCATCCTTGTGTTCGTGCAAGGGCTTGCCCTGAAAGGTGCACCCTCATTGGCGGTGGAGGCGGATCAGGGGCATTACAAAAGTGATTTACTTTTGAACCTTGCGGTTATTCTGGCGTTGCTGACAGACATGATTGGTGGGTTTTTGTATTTGGATTTAATCGTTGGTCTTGGTATTGCGCTGTTTATTTGTAAGACAGGTATTAATGTCGCGCAAAAGGCGACGGACATGCTGATGGATCGTGAAATTGCGCCCGATGAAAGGCAGAAAATCATTGATGTCGTAGAAGGGCATAAAGACGTGTTTGGTCTGCACGATTTGCGCACAAGGCGTTCCGGCATGGATATTTTTATTAGCTTCGATATAGAGCTGGAGCCGTCCTTGTCATTGGAAGATGCCCACGCCATTACGCGGGATATTGATCTTGCCCTGCTCGAAATATTCCCCAATGCCGATATTATTATTCATAAAGACCCGAAAGGGGATATTTACGACCCAAGGCATAAGGTGCAAGGCGTCCATCATTGATGGTTGCAGGGGAAAACGCCCAATATTGACGTTTTGGTAACAAGACGTTTGTATCATTAAGTTATTATGAATTTTAGTTCTTTTGCACGTTACATAAGAATAATACGCAAGGTCACCAGAGTTTTTGGGAGAAAGATCTGAAAATCAATAAAGGTTAATTTCGTATCTTCTTTTCATGCCATTCCTTCCAAATAAAATAGCTTGGTCTTTTCTCTCCATTTGCGTTCAGAAGACCATTACTGTTCCACTGGCTAAACATCGGATCAGCGCCGGACGCTTTCATTTTTTTCCACAATTCATCCAAATCACGAGGAACCCACCAATTTACAAAAACGGCATCGAGCTTGTTGGATTCTTCAAGCAAAAAACGAACATAGTGTGCTTGTGATTTTTCGTTACCAGATATCCAAATAAGCTTTGATAAAACACTCCATCTTTTTGCGTTAAAACCAGTCTCTGCGATGGCAAAGGGTTTATCTCCAATATAATCGCTCACCTGAGAAAATAAATTATCAGGAAGCTTAAATGCATCACCTGCTATTCCGTCAAAAAGATAAGGGTAAAGGCTTACCGCATAAATATCTGTATAGGGGAGAAGCTCCTTTATCATGTCTCTTTTGGTCTGCATGTCTTTTTCAGGAAGAAGAACAAAAGTGAGAACTAATGTTAGATCGGGAAACTCCTTTTTAAGTTCCTTATAAACAGAGCTAAGAAAAGATTTCAGCGTTGCAAAGTCTTTGTCTTTAATATCCATTTTAACGGAATCGACTTCCATGCCATATACGAAAATATCAGGCTTAAAAGCTTTAATCATTCTCTTGCAGTAATTTGTATAGGCTGCAATTACCCTAGGATCATTAAGAGGTTTCTGAGACCAGCCGTCAGGCAAAGGCATACTATCTTCTTGTGCCCAATATGAGGCCAGAGAAGTACGGTCTTTCCCTAAAAAATTAACCCCAACGAAGACTTTATCATTCTTTTTTGCTTGCGCTGATTTTGTAGCAATATCTGAGTTCACGTTTTCATGAAACGGAATATCATTTAGTGCCTCTGGCCACGGCACGCCATCATCAAAATACAAAAAGGTAGCATCTGCATTATTTTGAATAAATTGATGTGTGCTTGAAAATGCATCCTCAGACCAATCATATGGCTGATAAGTAAAAGACATTAGGAATGATCTATTGTCTTGTTGTTGGGCATGAGTATTGATTGTCATACAAAATATTATAACAGCTATGCATGTAAAGTAGCTGATAGTCTTTTTGATTATATTTGCCGTAAACACACCCATGCGAATACAAATATCATGCTGAAATAAATTTCGGAAGAAATTAAAATGGCGGAGGTATCAGGTGACACCTCGAGCTGATTATTTGAGATCTTTAAGGATTGGGAAACTGATTTAAATGATGGGATGCTTTAAAATACCTTTGAACTCTGTTAAATTTGATAGCTAAAATTTAAGTGTCGTAAGGAAAGATCATGAAACATAAAATATTATTTATCAGCCTAGCATTTTTATGCACTAGTCTTTCCACTAAGGCGTTTGCAAATGATCCATTACGCTTTATTTCGAATTACATACAGACGGTTAACTCTGAAACACCGACAGAGGTTTTTTCTAAATACTGGTATGAGCGCGCGCGGAATAATTTACACAATACGACAGAAGGTTTGAAAAAAGAATACGATCTGTATGTTGCTATTCATGGTGTCCTTGCGCAAGACGGTGATCTTGATACTGACCCTTTGGTGAATGATTGGGGGGATGACGCCAATACGACTGCTTACACATTTGATTTAAATACCCCCATTCCAAATACTAAAATGCCAGAGGTTGTTTCTGCTTTAGCATCAGATGATACTGTTTGGACGCAATACCAAATTACCATTGAGAAGGAAAATGGCCATTGGGTTGTGTCTGGTGAAACATTTATTGGCTCCCCCCAGTAGTCATTTTAAGAAACAAAATAACGATAGCCTTTTAGTATAGCTATAGTTCGATTTATCGCATCAAACTTAAATTATTGGCAAATGCATCCTCTTCGCCCAGAGGAATATTGTTCTATGATAAGATTAACCTGCGAAAAGAAGAAAGTGGTGGGCGGTACTGGGATTGAACCAGTGACCCCTTGCGTGTCGAGCAAGTGCTCTACCGCTGAGCTAACCGCCCACTTTACTTTTGCGATAGGGTGATAGTCGTACTGGTATTTACCGAAAATTTCAAGCGCAAAATGAATAAAGGTCAGGCTTTTAAGATGCCAGAATAGTATCGACCTGCTGTACCAGATCATTCAGGTGAAATGGTTTGGAGAGGACTTGTGGCTCTTCCTTATCGCCGGGCTTATGACGTTCCATGGCCATGGCGGCAAATCCGGTGATGAACATGACCTTGATATCAGGGCAAAGGCTCTCGGCTCTCTGCGCGAGCTCTATCCCGTCAATGCCCGGCATTACAATATCCGTCAGCAGAAGATCAAATGCGGGGTCATCCTTTAAAGCATCCAGTGCGCCTGTGCCGTTTGTTCTGGATACAACGGAATGGCCGGCACGTTCCAGTGCGATAACCAGAAAATTCACCATTGCCTTATCGTCTTCAGCCAACAAAATGCGCGCCATGCGTCTTACCCTCATATAAAGTCAGTGGTGGAGTGTATATAAAAAACAGGCTTTCAGGCAAATAGTTTGTGCACTACACGAAGCTCATGAATTGTTTTCCGGCGGTGTGCCAGCTAAAATTCTCATGAACGTAGCGCACGCGCCCATCTTTATCTTTATTCTCTATCGCGCGCTTTGCCGCATCGGATAAATCATCACTGAGTACGCCCAGATGATCGTGAATGATAATGTCTTTTGGCCCCATGACGTCATAGGCCGCAACAGGCACGCCGCAGGCAAGCGCCTCAATCAGCACAATGCCGAACGTATCTGTTTTTGATGGAAAGACAAAAACGTCCGATGCGCGGTAGTAATCCGCGAGCTCGCGCCCTGTTTTTTTGCCGACAAACAAAACGTCAGGGTTCTTTTTCTCCAAATCATGACGGACAGGGCCATCGCCGACCATAACCTTGGTGCCGTCCCAGTCCATATCCAGAAAGGCTTCTAGGTTTTTTTCAATGGCGATGCGCCCGACATAAAGGGCGATGGGCGTTTTCTTATCTTTTAAAATTGTTTTCTCACCGGGGTAAAAAACAGAGTAATCAACGCCGCGTGTCAGGCGTTTCATGGGGATTTCAAACCCCCAATCTTTCAACTGGTCTTCAAGAGTTTGTGTTGCCACGAACAGGGTGGAGGACGGTTTGTGGAATTTTTTAACAATGCCGATGGCGCGCTTATGGACGGCCTGATAAAGCGGCGGGATCAGCCATGCAAAGCGTTTCGCCACATAATCTGGGAATTGAGTATGAAAGGACGTCGTGAAGGTTTTGTTATTCTTAATGCAGTATTTGCGCGCCGCCCAACCCAACGGGCCTTCGGTGGCAATATGGATTTTATCGGGCTGAAAGTCGCGGATCATACGCTTTATGCGTCGATAGGGACGAATAACGAGCTTTATTTCAGGATAGAATGGCATGGGAATACTGGCGGCAAAGTCCGCGGGGCCAATGACTTCCACCTTGTGGTTCATCGCGATGAGTTCTTTGCGAAGATATTCATACGTACGCACCACGCCATTGACTTGCGGGTGCCATGCATCGCTGATGATTAGAACTTTCATAGACATTTTTCGTATTCGGCTTTACACTTAGGGGGCTTGGGGAAATCCTCAAAGCCTGTCCCACCCTAATCGCGATTGTGATCATGCTCAATAGATATTTTAGAACCTCCACTGCGTACGTGTTTTGTTCCGGATTGTTGATGGCAGGCGTGATCGCCAACCCATCCCCTGCGTTCGCACAGGCCTGCGATGCACCGTATGAAATGATAACGCGCTTGCACCATCCGGAGCCGGGGGCCTTTATGGTGTGGAACACTTTGTATGGTGAAGAAGGGCGGCAAGAAAAGTTCGTTTCCGCCATAGGGCGAGAAAATGGCAAAGTGCTTGCGGTTGGAGAAGTGCAAGTCGCGAAGGGCGTGAAGCCATCTTTGTTGTTGGTTGAATTTGACAGGCGCGGGCGAAAAATTTGGGAAAAGACACATGCGGTTTCAAACTTGGATGAGATTGTAAAAATTCTCCCTCATGGAGAAGCGGGCTATGTTGTGCTCGTGAATAAGAAGACCTCTCAAAAACACGAAATGATGTGGATGGGTTTTTTTGATGGTAAGGGGAAATTAACATCAGGAAAAAATATTCAGGCCAAGGGCGTAAATTTACGTGCCAATGATTTACAACCAAAGGTTGGTGGTGATGGGTGGGCGATACCGGTGCTGACATCATCTCAAAATGATAGTGGGGCAGAAAATACTCAAAAAAACGCTTCGGTTCTCATACTTGATAAAAACGGAAATCAAAAAAATACGCGTTCTTATGTTTTGGGTAAGACGACAAACATTAACAGCCTGTCCGTAGCGAAATTTGACGGCGATACGCTTGGTTATATCGCAACGGGATATTTCGAAAATAATAATGGTAAAGAAATTGGGTGGGTTTTACGACTGGATGAAGATTTGTCGATTGTTTGGCAAAAAGAGTTCAGCCGCGGCGTTTCGGCCAAAGTTATGTCTTCTGTTCCGGATAAGGATGGTGATGTTTATGTTGCCGCCAACATCGGTGCAGCCGATTCTGATAGTGATGGCGTATGGTTTGCCAAGCTTGATGGTATGAGCGGAAATATGCCGTGGCAGCGTTATTACATGAGTGAAAATGGCACGCATCATTACAATGCGCGCGGTTTAAATGTTAATAAAGACGGTTTGGTCGCCTTACTGATGATGGCGGAGGCGGTGGATGAGGATGAGCAGCGACAAAAGGGGGCGCCGCAAAAAGATAAGATGTCAGGTTTCGGTATAACCAGTGAAAGTGATTACGGGCATCTTTTGACGCTCTCACCGCGGGGTATCACATTATCAGGGGATGCATTTTATTACGGGCAGGGCGTATCCCTTTCTCAACTATCCGAAAGTAAAGACGGGCAGCGCATTATTGTCGGTCACAGTTTTGTGAAGCCTGATATGCCGATGGCAAAAAAGATTGAGGAAGATCCCTTGGTTGGTAAGCCACTGAACGAGTTGGGTGATGTGCGCTTGCCGGATGTAGATTTATCGGACAACACCAAAAAAGGGCTCGCACTTTTGCAAAAGAAAATTAGTGCGCAGGCATTGATTGACCAAAAGGAAGATAAAGATAATCACGATGAATCGGCTAAAAACATTGAAAAGCGCTCAGGTTTAGTACAAAAAGGCTGGGTGGTCATTGGTGATATGCCTGATCCGTACGTGGATCCATGTAAATAAATATAAAACAGTGATTTATAATGAGTAATGTAAGTAATGAATTAGCTTTTTCAGCGTTAGAGCAACATATAGGCTTACGCGCGGATAAAGCATTAAGCCTGTTGTGTGATGAATTATCGCGTTCACGCATTCGCGGCTTGATTGATGATGGTAAGGTTTCCTTGAACGGAAAGACATTGACCGCGCCGTCGCAAGCCGTTCAAGAGGGTGATGCCTTTGTTATTATTGTCCCCCCGCCGGCGCCAAGCGAGCCGCAGGCCGAAAATATTCCCCTTGATATCGTTTATGAAGACGATGATCTTCTCGTGATTAATAAGGCCGTTGGTATGGTTGTGCATCCTGCGGCAGGGAACTGGAGCGGCACATTAGTCAATGCTTTGCTTCATCATTGTGGTGATAGTCTGTCGGGCATTGGTGGTGTGATAAGGCCGGGGATTGTGCATCGCTTGGATAAGGATACAAGCGGCCTGATGTTGGTTGCGAAGAATGATCACGCCCATCAATCACTCTCTGGGCAGCTCGCAGATCGTACGTTGAGCCGTGTATATCACGCGCTTGTTGTTGGCGTGCCGATGCCTTTAAAGGGGAAAATTGAAAGAGCGATCGGGCGCCATAAGCATGACCGTTTGAGGATGAGCGTGATGAGCAACAGCCCTAAAGATGCGCTGACACATTATAAAGTGTTGGAACGTTATGGCGAGGCTTGTTCCTTGGTGGAGTGCCGATTGGAAACAGGGCGCACCCATCAAATACGTGTGCATATGGAGGCTTTTGGTTATCCGTTGGTCGGAGATCGGCAATATGGCGCGCAGCCGACACTGTTAATCTCAAAACTTAAAAAAGATGGTTATTCCAATGAATTCATTAAGAATATAATGGAATTCCCGCGCCAGGCGTTGCATGCGAAGGAGATTCGCTTCGATCACCCCGTAAGTGGGGATAGCATGTGTTTTTCAAGTGATCTTCCAGAAAATATTCTTAACGTATTGAAAATGCTGCAAAAGAGACCATAATTTGTATTTACATAAAATTTTATGTATTATGGAAGGGTATAGAAAAGAATTATAAGCGATGTGTGTTTTGATCTTTTTTGGACATGATTGTTAAAAGTGTTGAGTTAAAAACGATACGCACCGAATATATCCCAGATAGGTGCGTTTATATAAATTAAGTTTATAAAAAACTATAAGACCAAATTTGACCGCCTTAAATAAGGGCGGTTCTTTTTTGTGATTATGGCATTCAATCAAAAATTGAATCTTATTCTTCGTTTAATCCAGAATTTCTTGCCAATGTTTTGCCATATGATCAACGGTAAATGAATCCGTGCGTGAATATAGGTCGATAGGTTTGCGAATTTTCTGTGCGATGTCGCGTCCGAATGGTGCAATCTGATTTGTGATGGCACTGCCTGTTGGCACATAAGGTAAACTTCCAAGCGGCAGTTTTAAATTAACACTGTGATAGGCATGGGTCGTGCTGCCGAATAAATCGGGGTCGCTGGCATTACTGATTGATACTTGCCCGTTAGGATTGCACCGTTCATAAATTTTTTCTCTAAGCCAAATGAAATGCCCTGATCGCCGGCGATAAAACGTCCTGCGCTGAATTTGGCTGTGATATCTTGCGATGGGATATCATACCAAATATTGGCGTGCCCGCTGCGGAAGACGGTGCCGTTTAGTCCTGCGTTCAGTGTGGTATCGGGATCACGTCTGTAGGTTTGCCAGCCTTCAATACCAATGGCAAAGCGCGAGCGAATAGGGCGATAAAGTATTTCTCCGCCAAATCCTGCAAAGAATTCTTCCAGATATCCTGCACTGATCGCGGTGTGCACTTCGGGCACGATGGTGTGGGTATAGCTTATATGTGCTTGATCCAGACTGACACGCGTATCTGCGAAATCGGCGACATCACTGCGTATGGGGATGATGGCGGCGGGGCGTAAATCTTCTAACTTATCCAGATTATCTGCCAAATTAAGGCGCAGTGCCGTGCTAAGCGAGAAGCCAAGAAAATTGGTGTGTTTCGCGTATATCAGGGCAGATGATCGGTATAGGATGCCGCTATCTTCCTCTGACAGGCTGAATTGATTATCCAAGCTCACGGATAGTGGGACATCGTTGGTGTGCAAGGCTGTGGGCGATTTTTCATGGGCCGTACGTTTATGAAAGCTCGTATTATTCCATAGCTCGTTGGGGCTTTTATTGTTGTGTATCAGGGCCTTTTCAATATCCTTACGCAGGAACGTGACCGATGTGCCGTTTAGATTATGCTCCTTCAAGTTAAGGGTAATGGTTTTAATGTCGTTGTCAGATATCTGATCTAAATGACGGAGTGTACGTCCCATATATTGCGGGGCTGGCACCCCCTCCGGGATGTGTAAATCCACCTGAATTTGATTGCCTTCAACTGTGATATTATCAATGTCTGCGCCTTTTTTAACGTGAAACGGATTGCTCGCCTGTATGTCCGAGGTATCTATGTCAAAAGTGGGTATGTCGGGGTATGTCTTGTTTTTAAAAGGCCAGCGTGCGGGGGTGGATTGTATGCTGATCCGTCCCATAATTTTATCAGTGCCTTGCGCGCCGATCCCCGCACTAATCCAGCCATTGTGATTATATGACAGGCCAACGCCCCATGGGGCGGGCGTATTAAAATCTGATTGTGCGCTTTCGATAGTGTATCGGTCTGATCCGTAATCCAGTTTTAATGATAATCCGTCATAGGGTAGGAAATATTCCACACCGCCGAAAAAACCAACTTTATCACCTGTGAACCAATCGGACGGATCGTTCGGCGTTTCACCGGATAAATCTCTCGCCTGTTTAAAGTGAGAGCCAAAGATTTTAAACGGATTATCAAATTGCGCCGATGTGCCAAACCGCCCCCATCCGATACCTGCTGTAAAGTCAAAATTATGATACCGTTTGGACAGGGCGATATACTCAGCGGCCATTCTTCGGTGTCCTATGGCAGATTGTAATCCTACGGAAATCGCGGGCTTATGCGCCGTTTCTTCGAACAGTCTTAATTTTAAATCAACCCCGGGAAGTAGGCGCTCAGCATCCCTTAGAGGGTTTGATGTCTCTGCCGTTTGTCTGAAATTGACCAATAACGGATCGGCGATTTGTATCCCGACAAAACCGTGAGTGAAGGGATCTAGTGTTGATACACCCACGCGCACTGTACCTGCCTGATCCATGCGGGCATTTGGCACTGTATTCAGTCCCAGAAATCCGTTGAGGGCGGGGGTGTATGGTGTGTCTCCGATTGTGCCGGACGCAACGAAAGGTATCAGGGTTAGTATCCCCGACAAACACAGGCCAGCTTTAATTTTCTTGGGTATCATTTATGCGGAAGATCAAAAATGAAAATAGGCACCGAACAGCACTTATGTATATTCTCACTCAAATACGCCGGTATGTCAAAGATGCCCTATATGTTTTACATTTAAGTGTTAAGCATATTAGGATAGGATTGTGTGTCATGCTTTTATAATAAGCGGGGGAATTCTTGCTAACTGATCCAATAATTATAGCCTGTTCATTATTTGCGGGCGTCTGCTTTGCCTCGCTGTATTTTGTATGCGGCAAAAAGCGTGCGCAGGTGCAATCGCCATTGTTGGATGACATGATCAGTGCATTTGATCATGGCTTGTTGGTTTTTGATGAGGATGGGCACCTCCTCAAATCGAACACACTTGCGCGCTCGAAAATTGGTGCCATTATCGAAGGGGAATTTGATGATCTAACACAATATGCACTTTTGGATTGTTTGTTTGATCATGCGGTTGATTTCGATGAGAGCATTAAAAATACCATCATGAATCAATATAACTTTAATAGCACCCCAGATTTTAAAGAGGTTATATATCTTAATGAAACGCGGCTCTGTCTTGTGCACGCACGTAAGCTGAACAGCAATATGACGTTATTCACATTGATTGACATTAGTAAAGGTCGCCAACAGCAGGAAAATTTAAGGCAATTAAACACGATTAATTATCAATTGGTGGAGGCGATACAATCAACGACCACAGGCATCGCGATCAGTGACCCCAAACAAACGGGTAATCCCATATTGTTTGTGAATGATGCATTCTGTGATTTTACGGGCAAAAGTTCAAAAGATCTGGTCGGTAGCGGATGGGGCGCCCTGATGTCTATATTCTCAGAAGATGAGCGAGAAAAGATGAAGAAATCTCTGGATCGTCAGGAAAATGCTGAAATTGAATTGGAACGTACGGTCGATGATCAAAAGCAATATTTTACAATGAAGTTCTCGCCGGTTTTCCAAGACGGGGGTTTAGATTTATTCATCGGATTGATGTCTGATATTACCGAATTAAAACAACGTGAGGCTGAAGTATTCCAATCTCAAAAGCTTGAATCCTTGGGGCAGTTGGCCGCAGGTATTGCGCATGACTTTAACAATATCCTGTCCATTATTGGTGGATATGCCACGATGACGGCAAAGTTGTTGGATGGTCAAAATGAAAAAGCGGAAAAATATTTGGAGAAAATAGAGGCGGCGTCTGATCGCGGGGCGGGGCTGACACAAAAAATGCTGACTTTTAGCCGTCATAAGGTTGTATCCAAAAATTGCGTCAGCGTGGCTGATATCATTGATGAACAATCAGATTTATTGCTGCCGTTGCTTGGGGCGTCAGTTGATCTGAAAACGTCCTTACCTAATGATACGGCTAATGTGTCGGGCAGTGCATCTTCTATCCAGCAAATTGTGATGAATCTTGCCATTAACGGACGTGATGCAATGCCGGAAGGGGGAACTGTATCAATAGAGCTAAGCTGTCCTAAAATTAAAGATATACCCGAGCATATATCTTCGGTTATGGAAGCGGATGATTATATTCGCATTGCCGTGGCCGATACCGGAACGGGGATGGATGAAGAAACGATTGAGCGTATTTTTGATCCGTTTTTCTCGACGAAAGAACAAGGGAAAGGCACAGGGTTGGGGCTGTCGGTTGTTTATGGTTTGGTGAATGAATTGGGCGGACATCTTGATGTTGAATCTCAATTAGGAAAGGGCACGACATTTTATGTTTACCTGCCGCGCAGTTTTGAAGAAATTACCGATACCTCGTCTGCGGCTGCAAGTGACCTCGACGATCTTAAGCTAGACGGCTACACCGTCCTCGTGGCGGAGGATGAGCCGGATCTTTTGCATGTTGTTAAAACCATGCTTGAGGATTTGGGGCTCAATATTCTAACCGCCAGAAATGGTAAAGAGGCCTCGAAGGTACAAGAAGAGCATGAGGGGAAAATAGATATATTATTGACCGATGCAATTATGCCGGAAATGAATGGCGAAAAACTGGCGAAACTGTTTTCATCAGAACGCCCTGACACTAAGGTTATCTTTATGAGCGGTTACCCCGCGCATACGAAGGGTAAGCCTATCGGTATTCCCGATGACGCGACATTTATCGCCAAACCGGTTAATTACGAAAAGCTTGTTCAGGTGTTATGCTTGGAGCTTAATATAGAAGGTAATACAGATGGGGTGGTCGAATTACCACAATGGAAAACATCTAAAGACAAAGCGGAAAGGGCATCGTGATGTCAAATGAGAATTTTGAAACTTTGAAAGCATTGATTGTCGATGATCAGGAGGATTCACGTGAGCTTCTGAGGGAGATGCTAAGCCAGATCGGTTTGGTTGATGTGTCAGAATCTGCCGATGGGGAAGACGCTCTGCGGCGTATTGATGAAGAAGATAAGTTTTTTGATATCGTTATTTGTGATTGGAATATGCCCGCCATGACAGGTGTGGAATTATTACGCCAGATCAGAGCAGTGCATCAGGATATGCCTTTTCTCATGGTGACAGGGCGGCAAGACATGAGTTCTGTCGTGGAGGCGAAGGAGTCGGGTGTAACGGCCTATATCGGGAAACCATTCACGATAGAACAGCTTGAGGCCAAGATCAGGATATCCTGCGCTAAAAAGTAATTTTCTTAATTGTAATAATGTGTAAGCGCACCTTTTCAATGTGCATAACTTGCTGTATCCTTGTGGATAAGATGGAAGACGTTCATTACGATTTATGTGTCATTGGTGGTGGAATAAACGGCGCAGGCATCGCGAGAGATGCTGCGGGTCGTGGCTTGTCCGTTCTGTTGGTCGAGGCACAAGACATCGCCGGCGCGACATCTTCCGCCAGTTCAAAACTTATTCATGGTGGCATACGGTATTTGGAACACCGCGAATTTTCCCTTGTCCGTAAGGCATTGAAAGAGCGTGAAATTCTATACAAAAATGCACAACACCTTATCTGGCCGGTCGAGTGCGTTATCCCGCTGGATGATCAGCGCAGGCCGAAATGGTTGTTGAAGTTAGGCTTATGGATTTACGACCGCCTTGGCGGTAAGAAATCTTTGCCAGATTCAAGGGTGGTTAATTTTACGCAAGACCCGCTGGGGCAACCTTTGGACAAAAAGCATGAGAATGGCTTTGTGTATATGGATTGTCAGGCCGATGATACACGCCTGGTTGTTATGAATGCCGTTGATGCGGCGGCGCGCGGCGCGAAAATTTTGAATTATACCAAATGTGATCATTTGGATATTCATGACGGGAAATGGCGCGTCAGCTTAAAAGACGTTAATTCGAGTGACAGTATTACGATCAGTGCATCAATGGTGGTCAATGCGACGGGGCCTTGGGTGGGGCAGTTTCTAAGCGCGATTGGTCTGGATGGCAATGATCCTGATTTGCCGTCTGTACGTCTGGTTAAGGGCAGCCATATTATTCTGCCGCGCCAGTATGAGGGGGATCAGGCCTATGTCCTGCAACAGCCCGATGGCCGTATTGTTTTCGTGACGCCGTATGAAGGCAAATATACTATGGTTGGTACAACGGAGGAAGATCACGATGGTGATCCGCGTGAGGCCCGTATATCAGAAGCGGAAATGAATTACCTCTGTAAGGCGTATAATCAAAGCTTCGATCAAAAAATTAATAAATCAGATGTGATCTTTACGTTCAGTGGCGTGCGCCCGTTGTTGGATGATGGCAAGAAAAACGCATCCAAGGTTACGCGTGAGCATCTTATCTATCATCATGGCCGTTACGAGGCGCCATTACTTTCGTTGTTCGGGGGGAAGCTCACCACATACCGCGCCGTATCCGAAGATGTTGTCGATACATTAATGGGGCTGTCGGGGCGTTTGAATGAAGGCTGGACTGACCGTGAGCCTTTGGCAGGCGGCGATTTCGGAAAGCTTGATTTTGATGAATTCTGCGCGCATCAGGAAAAGGAATATCCGTGGTTGCCTGAGGCGCTCCGATACCGCTATGCCTGCGCGTACGGATCACATATGGATTATTTCCTGCACAATAAAAAGGCGGTGGAGGATTTGGGCGATCATTACGGTGATGATGTGTATCAGGCGGAAATTGATTATCTGAAAAATTATGAATGGGTAACATCCGCCGAAGATATCGTCTGGCGCCGATCTAAGCTCGCGCTCGATATTTCCGAGGACACCATTGCCAATATCGAAGCTTCGTTTTCATCCGCAGCATAAAACCATCCCATCCTTCAAAGGACATTTATCATGAGTAAATTCATCCTCTCTATTGATCAAGGCACAAGCAGTTCGCGCGCCATTTTATTCACCCTTGATGGGGCTGTTCACGCGCTTGCACAAAAGGAACTAAAACTCAGTTATCCACAAGATGGGGGGGTTGAACAAAATCCACAGGATATTGTGGATGATACTGTATGGGCTGTGCGTAAAGTTATTACAGATAGTAAGGTGTGTATCAAAGATATTGCAGGCGTTGGTATAACCAATCAGCGTGAAACCACAATTGTATGGGATCGCAAAACAGGCGCACCTGTTTATAACGCCATTGTCTGGCAAGATCGCCGTACGTCTGATTTTTGTGCAAGCCTAAAAGGTAATGGCATTGAAGATATGGTGCGTGAAAAAACAGGCCTTCTTCTTGATCCGTATTTTTCCGCAACAAAAATAAAATGGATTTTGGATAATGTTGATGGCGCGCGTACCCGCGCGGAAAATGGTGATTTACTGTTCGGGACGGTGGATTGTTATTTGCTGTGGCATTTAACAGGGCGCAAAGTACATGCAACCGATTCGACCAATGCGTCACGAACGATGCTGTATAATATAATTGGTCAAAATTGGGATAAAGATCTTCTGAAACTGTTTTCTATACCAATCTCCATGATGCCGGAGGTGCGCAGCAATATATCTGATTACGGCCGAATCGATTCGGACATAATTGATGATTCCTTGACCATTGGCGGTATGGCCGGTGATCAGCAAGCCGCGCTGATCGGGCAGGGGTGTTTGAAGGCCGGTATGGTTAAGTCGACCTATGGAACAGGGTGTTTTGCGCTTCTCAATACGGGGGATGTGCCGACACAATCCACGCACAAACTTCTGACGACCATCGGGTATAATATTGATGGTAAGCTGACCTATGTTCTGGAGGGTTCAATCTTTAATGCTGGCACAGCGATACAGTTTTTGCGTGATAATATGGGCTTCTTTGATGATGCAAAGGAGAGCCAAGCGGTGGCGGATACCGTTGATGATGCGGGCGGCGTTTTCTTTGTTCCGGCCTTTACGGGGCTTGGGGCGCCACATTGGCGACCGGAAGCGCGGGGCATTATAACGGGACTGAACAGAGACACGAAGCAGGCCCATATCGTGCGCGCCGCGTTAGAGGCACAAGGATATCAAACACGTGATTTACTGGAGGCTATGCATAATGATAGTGGTCAGAAAATTGCGAAACTCCGCGTGGATGGCGGTTTGGTTGCGAATGATTTGATGTGTCAGTTCCTTGCAGATGTTCTGGATGCGTCGATTGAAAGACCAAAAGTCGCCGAGAGTACGGCATGGGGCGCGGCCTGTTTGGCAGGGGTTCAGGCAGGCGTGTTTGATGATCTGGAGGACGCCGCATCACGATGGAGCGCGGATAAAATTTTCACTCCTCAAGCAGATAGCAAGGCTATGGATAAAAAGTACGCGGCATGGGAAGTGGCTGTGGAAAAATCATATTAGATTTTTACTCACAGCCTTGCCCACACGTACATTTTTTCTGATAATTTTAAATTATTCCGTTTACAGCCGCAGCTTCGACATCAACCAGAAGGGTGATGGTGCCGTCCGTAAAGACGTTGTAATTTTCGCCGTTCACTTCCACAGTATTTTGTGCCTGCACAAAATTGTTTGGTGATGTGTTCGTGAAATTCAAAGTGTCATTGTCATCAAGGTTGAGGAGTAGGCGATTATCGCCATCTGTCATATTGATAACATCGTTATAACTGAGGTCGATTGTATTGTTCATTGCGTTTTCAAAATGTACGGCCTCAATGTGTTCGATGAATCCGGCATTGATATTATTGAAATCAACCGCCCCTGATGTGTTAAATGCGATGACGTCAAATCCGGCGCCGCCATGAAGGGCAACATTTGACCCTAAACCTTCCAAATCACCTTGGACAGTGTTATTCATAACAACAAATGTGTCATTACCATCACCACCATAAGATTTACCGAGTGCCTGAGAAATATTGAACTGATCATCGCCACTATCACCATAAGCATGGTAATTGTAAGAACCCGCGTTAATCGTGATCGTATCGTCACCACCACCTGTTTGAATATAGGCGTTGTTACCTGAAAGCAAAACGGTGTTCTCGCTGTCATCTATATTAGAAAAGACTTCGGCATTGTTGGCCGCAACCGTGATCGTTGCGGCATTACCTGAATAGGTCTGGTCGTTTGTCGCGAGAACAGGAGCGCCTGTGGTCGCTGCCATAATATCAAACGTAAAGGTCTGATCAAGAAGTTCGCCGCCCGTTTGCGCGCGCACTGTAAAGTTGAAATTACCGTCAGATACAGCGCCGTTTAGGGTTACCGTTAGTAAGCCTGTATCGGCATCTAAAGACACGCTGGAAATATCGGTATGAACCGGCGGACCACCTACGAAGCTATAGCTTTGGATATCGCCTTCCGGATCGTTGAATTCTTGAGACATATCGTATGTCAAAACGGTATCGTCGGAACCGCTGAAGTAATTATCAATGCCACTGACGTTCGGCGCGATGTTTTCATATGTAATGGCTTCGTCTACATTTGTAACATCAAGACCAATCGCTTGCGTTACTGTGGCCGCGCCGCTTTCGTTGCTTGCTGTGATGTACAGGCTGTATGGATCTTCCGCATCCAGTGTAACGCCGGTCTTCAGACTGATCAGGAACGTGTTATCATCTTCACGGATGAATTCGTAATAGTTGGCCGACGTACCTGCAAGTGTCAGGTTGGTCATATCTGTGTTGTTACCTGTCACTCGCGCTACCGCGGATCCGTTTACATTTTCTGTGAAGCTCAGGCTATCGATTGTAATATTGAATGGTGCTTCCGGTTGATCGTTAACAACGGTTTCTCCGCCTTCGGTCTCGCCTGATCCTGATCCTGCTTCTGTTGTTTCCTCGCTATCGCCGTCATCATCAGACGCTTCGACGACATCATCTTCAACGGTGTCATCCGCATTATCCAAATCTGATCCTGTGATGTCATCACTGGTGATAATGTCGTCATCAAGGGCGGCTGTTTCCGTATTGCCATCATCTGTGTCGACGCTGGCATCTTTATCGCCATCCGCACCTGTGTCTTGTGTTTCGGGCGCTTGGTTGTCTTGTTGTTCTGTCGCGGAGTCCTCAATCGTAGAGAACAGATCAGCCGCAACGGTCGATACGCTCATGAATTTTGCAGAAACCTCAGTGGCTTCTAACTCACCAACGTGCTCAATCGTATTATCAGTGAGGTTAAACTTCGCCGTTTCGTACTGATTAGACAGCGTGAGCGTATTACCCGCAAAGTCATAGAGCACAATCGCGCCTTCAATCACGGTAATCTCACCCGCATCAACATCACCGGCAATGATTGTTCCGCGAATACCAATCGAACCCGATGGGGTCTCAATCATAACATCGTCAGGGTCTTCGCGCCCGATCAGGCCTGATGTAAATACGAACACACCTTTCAAAACGGAAAAGTTCGTTGTGCCCGACTGCGTGGCGGGATCAAATACATATTCATCAATCGCAAGGCGCGCATCTTCGGATACCGCGAATGTGGTTTGGTCGATAAACATAATGTTCACCGCGCCTTCTTCATTTGTTTCAACAACATCACCTTGGTAAATGGGCGTGCCGATGCCCGCAACTTCGACTGTGCCGTCAAGGCGGGTGACTGTGGCTTCACCTGAAATTTCCTGAATGGCACCAACGGGGGAGGCATCTGTTACGCTGCCGAGATCTGCATATTCACTGTCGCCGCGTATGAATGATTCAACCAAATTTGGTGTAAGGCTCGTGCCATCGGGGGATACAAGATGTGGCGTTGGCTCGGCGGCGAAATATCCTTCGACGACAACTGTGCCTTCCGGTGTTTCCAAAACCAAATCTATACCATCGCGCGTTATATTCGCGTCCGACACATATGTAGCATCAGGAAGATCAACCCGCGCTTGTCCATCACTATCAAGGATTATCTTTTGCGTCGAAGAGTCCGTATTGGTTACGGTTCCTTCTGATAGATTATCGAATACTTTATATGCCATTTTGGTGTCCCCACACTAATTCGGTGAAACTATTTTTAATCTTTTTCGCATTTATTAATACGCTAAAACCCCAGAAACACTGGGATATCCTTAATTTTAGTACGAGAAGTGTTAATATCTCGTAAGAATTGGATAAAATTTTATATATATTTTATGGAAAGGGTTTCCGATTTTTGACCGTATAATGTCTTAATACAGATAAACTATATATATAAAGGGAGAGTATATATATGCGACTATTTTTTCTGGGCTGTTTGTGTGCGCTGTTTTTTATAACCTCATCTGCCGTTGCCGGTGAACAAGATCATAGTTTCAGGTTTGAAGGCTATAAAAGGCATTTCGTTGTTTATACGCCACCTTTATATACGGGAAAGCAGAAAATGCCTGTGGTTATGGTGCTGCATGGCGGCGGAGGCAGTATTGAAAGCTCTCGTAGAGTAGGGATGGAAGCGGTTGCCGATAAATACGGCTTTATCGTGGTCTATCCTGAAGGCACAGGTAAAGGCAGGTTTCATGTCTGGAATTCGGGGCAGTGTTGCGGTAAGGCGCAAGAGGAAAATGTCAACGATATTGGCTATTTTGAGCAGCTTATAGAAATCCTGAAAACGCACTATGCCGTTGATCACAAACGTATTTATTCGACAGGCCTGTCAAATGGCGCGCAAATGAGCTACCGCTTGTCATGTGAATTATCGGATAAGATTGCTGCGATTGCGCCGATTGCCGCGCAAACTGCGATGGAGGATTGTAAGCCAAAGCGCGCTGTGCCTACGCTCCACTTTCATGGAACAGAAGATAAATGCGCCCGATATTACGGCGGGGAAGCGTGCGGGGGGTGTTTTGCCGACGTTTTCCGTAGTTTTGGTATCCCGATGAAGCGCGTGGTGTGGGCCTGTCCGCCTGTGGAGGAGACAATAGAGGCGCGCGTAAAGGCCTATCGCTGCGATGCTGATGGGGCGGTTTATTATAAGTCGGGGGATGTTACCTGTACCCGTTGGCAGGGCTGTGAAAACGATGTGAATGTAGAGTTATGCACAGTTTATGGTGGCGGCCACACATGGCCGGGCGTGAAAAAGAGTGTGCAGGCTTGTGATAAACGACCGGATGGAAAGCTTTGTAAACGCTGGAGTGAAATGATCGGAAAAACCACACATAATATAGACGCGAACGAGGCTATGTGGGCGTTTTTCTCTCGTTTTTCATTAAAATAAAATACGTATCGTTTTGATCTTTTCTTTGTAAATAAAGGGCGATGATCCACACGCATGTTTATTTTGTAAAAACCTCTCTCTGTATGTTAAGGGTAGATATAGGTGTGTGAATAATGAGGGGTAAGATGATCGATAATCCATTTGATGAAGTACAAGAGTTTCTGGATAACTTGGATGCGCAGCCAAAGCATGTGCGTGAGGCAATGGCGAGTATTACCACGATTTTGGATGAATCCGTTCAGGCCACCTATAAGGCACAGGAATCTGTCGTTGGGCAATATGTTGATGATTACGATGTCAGTGCCAGAACGCCTTTAAACAGGTCGTTAGAGGCATCACAGTTGAAATCAGGCGATATGCTCCTTTTCTTGGCCGCGTCTTGCGCAATGGAAGAGCCTGAGAACTTTCCTGATAATTTTGCAGATTCGGTGAAGGAAACGGCGACTCGATTTGATCGCACTATGCCCGAAGATGCCAAAACACATATTCAGAAATTTCACGCCGCGTCGTATGACGCCCCCATAGAAACCACCATTGATGACGGCGTTTCTTTTGTACTCAATGAGGTTGGGAATATCTTTCTTCGTGACTTCTCTCGTCGTATGGAAGCCTATCTGGACAGAGATGAAAGCCCATCACTTGTGGTGGTTTGAAAAAATGCTCATGTCACGAGAAAAATTGCGAAGTGAATAAGTGGTGCCCGGGGGCAGAATCGAACTGCCGACACAGGGATTTTCAATCCCTTGCTCTACCCCTGAGCTACCCGGGCAACGGGGAACCTCATGAAAAGGGTATAAAGCTTATAAAATACTGGGGCAAAACTGTCCAGACTTAACTTGCCGATTGAGCAAATTTACTTGAATTTTTAACGCGTTATTTTAACCGAGCGTTTGCAAACTTTGCGTATTTTCCGTTTCTTGCGCTAATGCGGCCACTTCAGGCGCGATATCAACGTCAGGGGATGTGGCATGAACAACGGTAACATCGCTTGATTCAGGGGCAGCATTTTGGCCAAAAAATTCGGTGATTGGGGTGTCTCCGACGCTGACGCCGCTTTCGAAATCAACGTTAGGCTCTCCGGCGGCTTCCATCGTGACTTCGGTTGTGTATGCCGTGCCGTCAACGCCTTGCTCATACCCTTTATCAGTTTCGCTTGATGAAAGATTATTCTGATCACCGCCGCTATTGTCATTGTTTCTGCCCGAAGGCTCATTGTTGGGCGTATCTTCAGGGGTGGTTTGCGCATTCTCAGCTTCTTGTTCTGCGTCCGTCGTCATTTCGGCGGCTTGCTCTCTGGCCATGCGTTCTCTGTAATATTCGACTTTGACATCTTCCGGAACAAATTCTTCAGTGTCTAATATTGCCAAGGGCGGGATGAGACCATCATCCATGCGCTCTATGTTAATTGCCTCGTAAATATCGCCAGTAATATGTTGTGCTTCCAACAGCTTGCCCGTATTTTCATAGGATGGATCTTGCGCATATGCGTCCAGTGCCTCTTGTTTCATATTTTCAAGATATACGACTTCCTGCTGTCGGTATGCTTCGGGGTTTTCCTCATGCAGTTCGACGGGGGTTGTGGCTGCGCCTTCGTGGGCATCCCAATCATACCCTTCAAAAACCTTGTCTTCAGTATATCCTTTGGAAGCCTCTACGTAATGATCGTAACTGGCGTCGCCAATTTCAAATTCGATGGCTTGCAGGCGGTCTTGTTCATTCGCGTGGGCAAGAAGGGCGGCTTCTCTCTCACTTTCGGAGATTAATTGCGTGGGCTCAACTGTCATTGGAAAATCTGTATTGTTTTCAATGGCGTGGATTTGTGCAATGTGCAATCTCGTAATGTCCATCGCTTTTTCGAGTGTCATTACACGTTTGAGCGTATCGAGGGATGGATTGTTTTCAAAGTCTTCTAATACTTCGGCTTTTTTGCCCTCCATAATCTCAAGTGCGAGGTCGTATTGCTCTATGCGTGTTAAGTCAGAAGGGCCTTCAACGCCGTCTGGATGCGATGACCAATCATATTCCATAAGGAGATCGCCTGCAAAAAACTCTTCATCCTGATATCCGATCTCGCCGATTTGCGCTTCTGTGTCTAATACACGCGCATGGTCTTCTAGGCTTGCTAAATACCCATCTTCTGCCTCTTGGGAGAAGAGTTGTATCGGCGCTCTTTCAGGGACATCTTCGCCCAGAACGCGGCGCCTGTAAGCATCCTCAAAATTCTTTTGATAGCCAATCATAAGTTGCGCTTCGAACACAGCTTTTTGGTTGTCCAGTGATGGGTCTGCTTCGTAGTCGCTCACGACCTTGGCTTCTAATTCATCCAATGTTTTTTGTGCGGTGGCAAAATACGCACGCGGGTTTTCTTTCAAAAGTTCTTCTGGTGTTTCTGCGCTGCCGCCATAGGTATCCCAGTTAAAGTTGTCATCAACGACTTCGTCTGTTTTCCACCGGAATGACCACGCAGTCTCAAGGTGCATATCGGTAACAGGGTCATTTGAATTGGTCAGGGGGGCGCTCGAATGTGTTGGGTCGACACCACCGGCTAATGCTCTGAGGTCTTTAAACGCAAGCGCGATATCATCTTGCCCGCGATCTTTAGCCATTTGAATCGCAATGCGATCGGCTCTGACCTCTTCAATCATTGTTTGCAGATTGGTTTCGGTTGGTAAATCTTTGGTGAGGTGGGCACCTTCATGGTTTCCGACCAAGCGCATCCAATCCTGGCTTGTGCCGGGCATATTGTCATAGACATCTCTTCGTACGCTGCGATCAAAATGACCTGTAAATAAATTCGTCAGCTCTCTTTTCGAGTCGACAGAATAACGCGGCACAATGGCAATGCCATGTTCATGACCGTGCACGTCTAAGTCGGATAGGGCGGCCGGATCTTGTTTTTTTAATGCGCGCGCTATTTCAATGACAGAAACGCTGTCTCCATCTTCTTCAAATTTTGCTTTTAGGGCGGCGGTGGAACCTTTGGACTGACGCTCCATTTGTCTTTCAAGTGATTGTGCTGCTGCGCTGCCTCTGCTGCGAAAGCTTTTTCCAGGTGGGCCCGGCGCTCTGTTTCTGATTTTGTCGGGGTCAATAAAAACAGTTGGGTGATCAGTATAGACTTCTTTGACGCCAAGTTTATATGCGTCTTCGCGCGACATACCCTGATTGTGTATATCGTTT
>CAXHFH010000004.1:0-48756 GCA_964015995.1 uncultured Alphaproteobacteria bacterium | reverse complement strand
TCGCGGCTGTTTTTGATTTCCTCAAGCTGTGCATTCAAAGGGAGTTCTTCTGCATACGCATTTGAAGGAAGGCCAATAAAAGAAAAAACACTAAACATTAATGCTAAGTATATTGCTTTGCGATTGTCATACATGATCGTATCCTTTTAAATAACACCGATAGTTACCGAAGATTAGGGGTATATTTGTATTTATGCAAGATTCGTCATTCGAAATAGAGGTTTTAAAACCACAATCACAGCCATATTTTCTGACAATGGTTGAGGCTAACAAATTCTTTGGTGATGATCCGTCATTTTATGATCGTTGCTTTGAGCGGCAAAGTTTGGGTGAGTTGGATATAGTTCTGGCGTTATCGCAGGAACAGTGTATGGGCTATGGGCTTTTAAACTGGCAACCTAAATACGCTTATTTTAAAAAGCTGGGTTTACCTGAAATTCAGGATTTAAATGTTGTTTCTGATTATAGGCGGCGCGGAGTAGGAGCTGCCTTGATAAAGTTTTGTGAAAATATGGCCATCCAAAAAGGCTATGATGAAATGGGTATCGGCGTTGGTCTGGATTCCTCTTTTGCATCTGCGCAACGCCTGTATGTAAAAGGCGGGTATGTGCCTGACGGGCAGGGAATTAGTTATGATCGAAAACAAGTAACTGCCGGAGAATTTAGGCCTATAGACAGTAATTTATGCCTTATGATGACAAAAAAGCTGAAATAACCTGATTTTTTAGATTTTTACTTTGATTAAAACCTTCCTTTTGCTCCCGAAAGTATGCTAAACCGAAACCGATTTTAAGAATTTTTATCAGGAGCATGAGTTCATGACAAAATGGGTATATTCGTTTGGCAAAGAAAAGAACGATGGTGACGCAACTATGCGTAACCTTTTGGGCGGAAAAGGCTGTAACCTAGCCGAAATGGCATCACTAGGGCTTCCTGTTCCTCCGGGGTTTACAATCACCACTGAGGTTTGCACCCATTATTACGATAACAGCAATGAATATCCAGCAGAGTTGAAATCGCAAGTCGACGTTGCGTTGAAGCAAGTCGAACAATCCATGGGTATGGAATTTGGTAGTTCGGAAAACCCTTTATTGGTTTCTGTTCGCTCAGGCGCACGTGTTTCTATGCCGGGTATGATGGATACGGTTTTGAATTTGGGGCTAAATGACAAAACAGTCGAAGGTCTTGCGAAGAAAGCCAATGATGAGCGTTTTGCATGGGATTCTTATCGACGTTTTGTGCAAATGTACGGTGATGTTGTTTTGGGTGTAGACCATCATGACTTTGAGGACATTCTTGATACGTACAAACGTGATGAAGATATTTCACAAGACACGGATGTGACAGCCAAAGGCTGGAAAGAAATTGTGAAGGAATATAAAGACCTCGTCGAGCGTGAGCTTGGCCAGCCATTTCCAGATGATCCGAAAGAACAGCTTTGGGGCGCGATTGGTGCAGTGTTTAAATCATGGATGGTACCACGTGCGATTACATATCGCCGTATTAATGAAATACCTGAAAACTGGGGTACAGCCGTTAATGTGCAATCGATGGTGTTCGGTAATATGGGGGATGATTGTGCAACAGGCGTTGCCTTTACACGTGATCCATCAACAGGTGAAAACTTCTTTTATGGTGAATATCTTGTGAACGCACAGGGCGAGGATGTCGTGGCGGGGATTAGAACACCACAGTCCTTAACCAAACAGGGGCGTGAGAAAGAAGGCGGCACACTTCCATCTATGGAAGAGACAATGCCCGAAGTGTTCAGGGAACTTGATGATTTACGTTTGAAGTTGGAACATCACTATCGCGATGTGCAAGATATCGAATTCACTGTGCAGCAAGGTAATTTATTCATGCTGCAAACACGAACAGGTAAACGTACTGCTGCTGCTGCGCTTAAGATTGCTGTTGATATGGTTGAAGAGGACCTTATCACGCAAGAAGAAGCACTTCTGCGTGTTGACCCACAATCATTGGATCAGCTGTTACACCCAACATTAGACCCGAAGGCAAAACGTAATGTGATTTCCAAGGGCTTGCCGGCATCTCCCGGTGCGGCCTCAGGTAAGGTTACGTTCTCGGCGGATGAAGCTGAAAAGCACGCTCACGCAGGCGAATCCGTTATTTTATGTCGTCAAGAAACATCGCCGGAAGATATTCATGGTATGCATGCTTCGACGGGGATTTTGACATCGCGCGGCGGCATGACATCGCATGCGGCAGTTGTTGCACGCGGCATGGGTAAGCCATGTGTGGCTGGTGCCGGTGATCTTTATATTGATCAGAAATCAAAACTGATCCGTAAAGACGACATGGAAATTAAGGAAGGCGATTTGATTACGATTGACGGCGCCACAGGCGAAGTCATGTTGGGCGAAGTGGCAACAATCAAGCCTGAATTGTCTGGTGACTTTGGTATATTGATGGAATGGGCGGATGGTCGTAGACGGATGGATGTGCGTGCAAATGCTGAAACACCACTAGACGCGAAGACGGCCCGCGATTTCGGTGCAGAAGGTATTGGGCTATGTCGTACCGAGCACATGTTCTTTGACGCCGAACGTATCCAAAATGTTCGCGAAATGATTTTTGCATCAACCGAGCAAGAGCGCCGTGAAGCGCTTGAAAAATTGTTGCCTGCACAACGTGAAGATTTTGAAAAATTGTTTGAAATTATGCACGGTCTGCCTGTCACAGTGCGTTTGCTTGATCCGCCACTTCACGAATTCCTACCGCATACAGATGAGGATATTAAAACCTTTTCTAAAGGCGCAGAAATTCCGGAAGATCAGGTGAAACTTCGTTTGTCAGAATTGACTGAAACCAATCCAATGCTAGGTCATCGTGGTTGTCGTCTGGGGATTACCTATCCTGAAATCTATGAAATGCAAGCACGTGCAATTTTTGAAGCTGCCGTAAATGTTCAATCGAAGGCAGATGATAGCGTTATTCCGGAAGTGATGATTCCACTTGTTGGTGCGTTGAAAGAATTGGAATTGATGCGTAACGTTGTTGAGAGCGCGGCGAAAGCTGTTTTCGAAGAAAAGGGTGCATCTGTTGAGTATCTCGTTGGGACGATGATCGAGCTTCCACGTGCGGCTTTAACGGCTGACAAAATTGCACAATCTGCTGATTTCTTCAGCTTTGGAACGAATGACCTGACGCAAACTGCACTGGGCATGAGCCGTGATGATGCATCAAACTTCCTGCCATATTATACTGAAAAAGGTATCTACGAGCGTGACCCGTTTGTGTCCATAGATGTAGAAGGCGTAGGAACACTTGTTGATATTGCGTGTGAAAAAGCGCGTGGTGTGAATGGCGGCATTAAACTTGGCATCTGTGGTGAGCATGGTGGTGACCCGGCTTCTATCGCATTTTGTGAAACAGTTGGGCTAAGTTATGTGTCTTGTTCACCTTATCGTGTTCCGATTGCGCGTTTAGCAGCCTCACAGGCCGCTATCAGACAAGGGAATACAAAGCCGGTTGTGGCGTTAAAAGACAAGAAGAGTGCTTAAAAAAGTATTCTTTACGTCCTAAAAAAGGAGAAAAATATGCGTTTTGTCGTAACAGTACTCTCTGTGTTTTTTCTTGGCCTTACTTCAATGAGTGTTCAGGCTCAGCAAAGTAAAGATGATCTTTTCGAGCAATGTAATAGGTATAAAGATAAATCTTTTTGCAGTTGTGCCATGGGGAAACCTTATGAAACGCTTGCAGCACGCAATTCTGTCTCACCCGAAACCAATAATCTTGAAAGACACCTCAATAAATTAGAGGAGCAGCACAAAGCATCCCTTGAACGTGAAATGTCACAAGGTGGTTTGAGTGCATCGCAAATAGAGCGCATATGTGACGTTGTAGATGAATATTATGTGTTTTTAGAAGATTTAGGAATGCCTTATAAAAAGACAGGCCCTAAAAGCTTTTCTAAAAAACATAAAGGCGGTGCAGCAGGATTAACATCAGAGCAACGACAGGCTCTAACGCTAAAGCGTACAGAACTTAACAAAAAAATTCATGATTTAAACCATGAATACCAAAGGAATGGTGCGTTTGGTAGTTCTGCGACTTTGACCAATGGCGTTTGTGCGATAGAGCATCAGATAGAGTGGACAAAAGAAGCGATTGATGACAGTAAGAAAGAAGAGACTGCGCCCGTAGCTGTTGGTGTTAGGCCACTTATTGCAAAAGCGATGCAAATGTGTGGTGGCTAGTTTTCTTCCGTTTTACTAGAGCTATCTTTTAAAAGCGCTATGCCGATATCACGGCAAGATGAACGCATTTCACCGATGACTTTATCGTCACGTTCTATGGAAGCCCCATGTTCGGGAAATTCGGAACTTCCTATATCGCAGGCTTTAATCGTACGGAGATGTTTTTTACCAAGGCCACGATAATGCATGCGTGCGGTCAATTCTTGTCCGACATAACAACCTTTTTCGTATGAAAGCCCGTGAAACTTATCCATACGCGCTTCATCCATAGTTGATTTTCCGGATATCAAATCACGACTGCCGTCAGGGATTGTCAGTGATATACGCAGATAGTCCCAATCATCAAACGGAAGCTCATCAACGTCACTGGGCTTGGAATAGCTTCGATAGCCAATGTCCGGGTGTCGCGGGTCTTTATAGCCTTCAGTTGTTCCTATAATGGCGTAGGCGTCGGTTTGTTCTGTCGCGGTGATCTCTGCTTGTGCGCGCAGTTTGTACATATTTAAAATCTTCGCTAATTCTTGTGCGCGCTCACCGCCTTCACAATCAAGCAATAATGATTCCTCTTCTTCTCTAATGAAAAAGTCGAATAAAAACTTTCCTTGAGGGGTAAGAAGGCACGCATAGATATAATTTTCTTGATCAAGCAAGCCAATATCATTTGTAATGAGGCCTTGAAGAAAATCACGGCGCTCTATCCCCGATATTTTTACCAGTCCGCGGTTCTTCAGTTTTGTAAAAAAGGGGGGTTGTGTCATCATAAATACCATGGATTCCCAAACAGACGTTAGCAAGATACTTTTTATCACTTCAAGCCGGATTGGCGATGCGGTTCTGTCTTCCGGCCTTCTCAAATATGTACATGATGAATACCCGAATGCAAAGGTAACAATTTGCTGTGGTCCCTTAGCAGTATCTTTGTTTGAGGGATATCCGATGTTAGAGCGTATTATTCCTGTTCAAAAACAGAAATTTAATAAACATTGGCTTGATGTGTGGATGCAGGTGGTCGGAACGCAATTTGATATTGTTATAGATCTCAGAAATTCTGCTGTATCAAGATTGGTGCGCTCAAAGAAACGTTATATTTACGGTGGTTATGTTGATAAAACACAGCACAAAGTGATCCAAAATGCGTCTGTTATGAAGCTTAAGGATAACGCGCCGTCGCCCCAATTATGGTTTACAGAAAAGCAGAAAGCAGATGCTAGAAAAATTATACCTGATGGTGAGCCCGTTTTAGGTGTTGGCCCGACAGCAAACTGGATTGGCAAAACATGGCCAGAGGATCGCTTTATTGATGTTGTCCAATGGATAACAAGGCCGGAAGGGCTAATGCCAAATGTGAAAGTAGCCGTTTTTGCAGCACCTGGGGAAGAGGATGCTGCCCGCATCGTTCTTGAAAGTATCCCTAAAGATAAGCAAATTGACGTAATTGCGAAGACTGACCCAGGGACAGCCGCGGCATGTCTTGCGTTATGCGCAATGTACACCGGAAATGACTCTGGGTTGATGCACTGCGCATCAGCTGTCGGAACGCCGACGATAGGCTTGTTTGGGCCGAGTTACCCAAACCTATATGCGCCATGGGGAAAGCATGCCATGTACGTTTCTACACCGGAAACCATGGATGAATTAATTGATTACGATGGATATGATGTAAAAACATGTAAGAGTTTGATGACAAGTTTGAGCGTTCAAATGGTGAAAGAGGCTATAGAAAAAAACTGGCCGAAAATATCGACCAGTTCATAATGTCTTTTTTAACGAGGAAACTCTTTAGTTATTTAAATTGTCATAGTCACTAGAGGGATTAGGCAACATCTTAAGTTTGCGTGCGCCTTCTCTGTAATCTGTATGAGTGTAAAGGTAATTTTCATGTGCCTGTTCAGCAACATCGAATGGAACATACTTAATGCGTTCCCAGCCTTTTGAAATCATGCAGCCTTCAAAATCAATGTAGTCCATATGCTCTAACATTAATTCTTTGTCACGTTCCGGTGTATCCCAACCAGCGAGGCGGGCTTCTGTTTCTTCTAAGACAACACCATCAACATACTCAGGGATGCCGTCTCTGATCGCACCTAAGCGCTCTAGCTCACGTAATTCAACAACACAATGTGCGATATCACGGTTTAGCATTTGTTGCGCTTTGGGGCCACGTAGATAAATAGCAGAGGAAGCGTGAACACGTTGCCAGTATTGGCCTTTATGTTCAATTTCATCGTTTATACCACCAGCGAATGAAGGGAAAGTAAATGTTAGGGCAAGACCCAGAACTAAGAAAGAACGCATAATCATCATCAGAAACTTCTATTTTGGTTACAAAATCAGTTAGAAGCATAACAAAAATAATGGGTTATCTCAATATAATAATGCAAATAATGAAATCACGCCATAATCATTGCTTTTGTCCCATCCACCAACTTTCCAGAACAGCGCCATAAATGGGCGTGTTTTTTGGATAGAAAATGTTTTTATGATGGGCGATGTAATCAACGTTTTTATAAAACATTGGCACGAATATATATTCTGATAAGGCAATGCGATCAATGATATGCGCGTATGAAATCAAATCATCGTAGGTTTTGGCATTTGCTATTAAGCCTGCAAAGTGATCAAGCGCAGGATTACAAATTCCTGCATAATTAAATCGCGCAGGCTCTTCAGCAGCTTTACACGTCCAGTACAATGTTTGTTCTGTCCCCGGAGATAGGGTGAATTGAACATAGAATGCAAGCATGTCGTATTCGTAGCTTTGCTTTCGTTTTTGGAAGGTTGCGCTGTCGGCCATGCGTATGGTCATGGTTATGCCTAATCTCTCTAGGCTGCGTTGGAATGTCAGCGCAATTTTTTCATCCTGCGGCGTAGTAACCAAAATTTCGAATGTGAGTGCCGCGCCTGTTTTTTTATTGATGCGTTTGCCCTCAATGATTTCCCAGCCTGATTCATTTAAAAGCTGGCTGGCTTGTTTTAATTTTGTTCTTACTGATGGTTTTTTTGAGTTTTGATCGGCTTTTGTAAAGACGCTGCTTTGGGTTTTATTTTTCCATGGGGCTAGCAATTCTTGTTCTGTATCGGTTATTTCAGGCGTAGCCGCTAAAACTGAGTTCGGGAAAAAGCTTTGAATTCTTTTGAACTGACTGTGATAGAGATTCTTTAAAACCCATTGATCATCAAACGCAAGGCCGATGGCTTTGCGTACGCGGATATCATCAAAGGGGGGCTTACGTGTGTTAAAGAAGAAACCTTGTACGCGCTCGGGCCTTTTGTGAGGTACATCTAGGCGTACCATGTGTGGGTTCATCCCGTCATAGGCCGTACGCCATTTGCTTACATCCCATTCGCGGCGAATGTCCAGATCACCTTTTTTAAAGGCTTCTAAGGCGATGGTGTCGTCCCTGAAATAATCATAGGTGATGGTGTCGAAATTATAATGCCCTTTATTCACGAATGAATCTTTAGCCCAATAATCATCAACACGTTCATAGGTGATGCTACGTCCCATCTCAAAGCTTTTGATGCGGTAGGGGCCATTAAGAACGGGGCTTTCGGTCACACCTTCATTAAAGTCGCGGCCGCTCCACCAAGCTTTTGATAAAACAGGCATCATGGCCAATATCATCACTGTTTCACGGTCATATCCTTCGCCGAAGGTGAAATGAATAGCCCGCTTGTCTTTTATCTCGGCTGTTTTGACGAGTTTATAGATACGGCGCATATTAGGACGGCCATGCTCTTTCAAGGTTTCGTAGGAATACAAAACATCTTCTGCAGTAATAGGCGACCCATCATGGAATTTCGCGGCGGGGTTAAGGTGAAAAGTTACGGACGATCTATCCGAGGCAATATCTGCGCGCTCGGCAATCAACGGATACATTGTGAAAGGCTCATCCCACACGCGGCGCATCAATCGGTCATAAACCAAGTTCATGTTCATTGCGGCTTGCCCTTTAAGAGCGTACGGGTTGAGCGTATCAAATGTACCAACCGCTGACATTTTGACATCACCACCTTTAGGTGCATCAGGGTTCACATAGTCAAGGTGAGTGCTGTTCGCGCTGTATTTTGTTTGCCCGTGCATCGCAAGCCCAAAGGGCGTTTCTTGCTCTTGCGCCATTGCGCTTGTCAAAAAAAGTGCGAATATAAAGAATATCGTAAGAATCGGAACGTAAAATTTCATCATGAAACTATTGATATCAAACTCCGGCGAAGTGTCCAAACCGTTTATTGAGCGTATACAGCTTATCCATGGTGATATAACGACCCAAGATACAGATGCTATCGCAATGGTTATTCCGCAAGATTTGAAATTCGGCGGTAGTATTAATAATGCAATCAACGAAGCCTGTGGTTATGACTTAGATGAATTTATTCTGGAGCATATATATAAGCCTAGTGTCGGAGAAGTTTATGCGCTGCCGGCAGGGAATTTAAATGTAAAGCATGTCCTCGTCGGGGTTATGCCATATTACCGCACAGAGTTTGACCATAACGATTCACATTTATCGGGGGCGGTGCGCCGCATCATGGAACTCGCGCGTTGTATGCTGCTCAGTAGCATTTCTTTCCCGCCGCTGTTTTCGGGTAAGTCAGGATTTCCAAAGCCCAAAGCCGCCCGGTTGGTGGCTCAGGGCATTAATGATCGTATGCAAGAGACATTCGAAGATGTCAGGATCGTGTGTTCCGATGAAAAATCCATCGAAATATTTGATCGTAAATTACGAATACTCGGCTGGAACGGTAATTAAGCCGCCAAATCAGAAAGCTTAACCGCAGGGCGTGGACCGATGTGGGAGATCACTTCCGCCGCAGCGATAGCACCTAACTTTCCACATTCTTCCAAAGGCTTATCTTCCGTAAAGCCATAAAGGAAACCAGCCGCGAATTGATCGCCTGCACCTGTCGTATCAATAACATTATCGACTGGAACGGCGTCAATCTTGATTTGTTTGCCCTCAGAAATAATAACAGCACCTTTTTCGCTGCGTGTGACCGCAGCGATTTCTACATGCTCGCTGATTGCGTTGATTGCATCATCAAAATCATCTTTCTGGAAAAGGGATTTAATTTCATCTTCATTCGCGAACAGAATATCCACGTGATTTTCCACAAGTTTCAAGAAGTCCTCGCGGTGGCGATCAACACAGAATGGGTCGGATAATGTTAGAGCAATTCTATGACCTGCTTTGTGTGCATGTTCTGCTGCTGAAATGAAAGCTTGTTTGGCTTGTTCACGGTCGAATAGATACCCTTCAAGATAAGTCACTTTCGCACTGGCAATCAAATCACCGTCAATATCAGCGGGGCTAAGTTCTACGCTGGCGCCTAAAAAGGTGTTCATTGTACGATCTGCATC
This sequence comes from uncultured Alphaproteobacteria bacterium, assembly GCA_964015995.1. Lineage (GTDB taxonomy): Bacteria > Pseudomonadota > Alphaproteobacteria > Micavibrionales > Micavibrionaceae > UBA1672. The sequence goes on along the minus strand of CAXHFH010000004.1, from coordinate 39,177 downwards.
AGGTGTTACCAAAATCATGCAACGACCTGTTGGTGCGCTTAAAGTCAGTGGAGGTGTGTCGAATTTAAGACCTAAAGACTGAATGTCATTTTTGTAAACCTGCCCAAGATCGTCATCGGCAACCTTCCCGATAAAACCACCTTGACCGCCGAATGATGCAAAACCAGCCATTGTATTGGCGGCAGACCCACCGGATGTTTCAAGGCCTTTGGGCATTTGTGCATAAAGATCAACAGCACGCACTTCGTCAATCAGTGTCATCGCACCTTTTTCCATGCCGTGTTGTTTTTGCTCTTCAATAAATGTTTCAGGCACTTGTGAAAGAACGTCAACCAGTGCATTTCCAACGGCGACTACGCCATATTTTGTTTCAGACATATAGACTTACCCATAACCTTGTAGTTTTCAAAAAAATGTAGTTTTATCTTCTACAGTAAAAGACATGAAAAGGCCAAGCCCTATGGGTGAAAAAAAGTCAGACTCAAAAAAGAACATTGATAGGCAATCCGCAAAAGTGGAAATGAAACAGAAGATCGTGTCTTCTGCGTTAACGTTGGCGGTGGAGCAGGGGTGGCAGTATGTAACCTTGCAGGATATAGCGGTACATTCAGAAGTCTCTTTGACTGATATGTATGACTGCGTGGAGCATAAAGACGATATTCTCGTGCTCTTGGGACGCATGATTGATAAAAAGGTATTGGATAATGTTCATTATTCCGATGATGACACAACAAGTCCGCGTGAACGTGTCTTCGACATATTGATGGATCGCTACGATATCCTTAATGATCATCGTGAAGGTATTATCGCCATTTTAGATTCGTTTATGTGTGATCCCAAGCAAGTTATTATATCTATGCCGCATCTTTGTCGTTCAATGAGTTGGATGTTAGAGGCGTCAGGCATTGAAACCTCTGGTATAAAAGGTGCTATTAAAGTTACGGGTATGACAGGCATTTACTTGAAAGTTTTACGCACATGGAAAACTGATGAGAGCAAAGACCTGTCCAAAACAATGGCTGCTTTGGATAAGTCGCTTGATCGCGCAGAAGGGGTTGCCAACAGCTTTGGTTTTTAGGCGCTCTTATTCTCTATATCTCCGATATATCCTAAATAAGGAATAGATTTATACAGGCCTTGTTTCTGTGATGTTGCTCTGGATGCTTTTGATGCAAGCTCTATTGCCCGATCAATGGTAATACCAGCCTGAATACAAGCAGCAAAAAAACCGCAGAAAACTTCGAAGCATGCGTTCGTGTCCTGTGCTTGTATAGGGTCAGGAAATTCATACCCGTATTGATTACCTTTCTTTGAATAGGCTGCTGCGCCGTCTATACCATGATTTTTTGTAATAACGACATGATCATTTTGAGGCTTACGGACTGTTTTTTCATTCGCAATAATGATGTCTGCGAGCAACAGCGTATCTGCGCTGAGTTTGTTATTGTCGCTTAGGCATAGAACAGAACGCGTATTCCTTTTTTGTGCATGGTTTAATAAAGACTGAAGGCTTGCTTCATTTGTATCATCCGAAAGCAGCAATAAGCTGCGTTCACTCATGTGAATATCAGGGATTTGCATCGCATGTGTATGCTTATTGGCGCCTTCCGAAATAATGATGGTTCTGTCGTTGTTAGGCTCGTTTAAAGAAATTTCGATCCCTGTGTCTTCTTTATTTTGTCCAATGCCTGAGGTGTTAATGCCTTCCTTGCGCAGTGTTTCAAGGCAATGTTTACCGAATATATCGTTGCCCACCGTTGCAACTAATGCAACTTTAGCGCCACCGCGCGCCGCACTGACAGCGTGAATGGCACTCGTCCCGCTAAGCTCAAGTGCATGATTTTGCGTCGAAAAATTACGCTCGCGTGCTTTTAAGGGGGCATCTAGGCCTGCGTAAATATGTGCATTGATGTTGCCGAATACCAGAATCATAAATTTTTTATCCAATTTGGCTTATAAAATTGACTTATATCATGTTACTTTAGTGAATAAATATTATTCTTGGCTGGTACTTGCAATTTTTCTGCAAAAGAAATAGAAGGATGCCAAAGAAAGAAAGCTGCATGCCTATTAATTACGATAACCATTTTCAAAATTGCGTCGATAATGTCAAGTCCGAGGGACGGTATAGGATATTTGCGACGATGGAGCGTATTGCAGGACGTTTTCCGTATGCGAATTACTATGATGACAATGGTAATGCGCGTGAGGTCGCGATCTGGTGTAGCAACGATTACTTGGGCATGGGGCAACACCCTAAAGTTATGGCGGCGGCCAAGGCAGCGATTGATGATTGTGGCGCAGGTGCGGGCGGTACACGTAATATATCTGGTACAACACGATATCACGTGCAGTTAGAGGAATCTCTGGCAGATCTACATAACAAAGACGCTGGGCTTGTGTTCTCCTCTGGCTACGTTGCAAATGAAGGCGCATTAAGCGTGATTGGTAAGTTGATGCCTGAATGCGCGATTTTCTCTGATGTGCTCAATCATGCGTCGATGATTCATGGGATCAAAGACAGCAAACAAGAAAAGTTTATCTATCGTCATAACGATGTTGAGCATCTGGAATCATTGCTAAAGTCAGTGGATTACAATCGTCCAAAGATTATTGCATTTGAATCCGTCTATTCAATGGAAGGCGATATAGCTCCGATTAAAGAAATCGTAGAGTTAGCCGAAAAATATAACGCTCTGACTTATATTGATGAAGTTCATGGTGTTGGTTTGTACGGGCCACGTGGTGGCGGTGTCGCCGAAGAACGCGGCTTACTGGACCGTATTGATATTATCGAGGGCACATTCGGTAAAGCGTATGGCGCTATGGGGGGATTTGTCACCGGTAGCGCGCCTATTATTGACGCCATTCGCTGTTATGCACCGGGCTTTATTTTCACAACAAGTCTACCGCCCGCAGTTTTGGCTGCTGCGCATGCCGCTGTTGAGCATTTGAAGGTATCTGATGTAGAGAGGCAACAACAGCGTGAGAATGTTGCTTTGTTTAAAGATATGCTTGAGGCTGAAAATTTACCGTATATGCGCGGTGAGAGCCATATTGTGCCATTGATCGTTGGTGAGCCGAATTGCTGTAAAGAGGTAACGGATATATTACTTCGTGAATATGACATTTACGCGCAACCAATCAATTACCCGACTGTTCCAAAGGGAACAGAGCGTTTACGTTTGACAGCTACGGCTGCGCATTCATTAGAAGATGTAAAGCACATGGGGGAAACGCTGCAAGATCTATGGCAAAACCACCACATGCTAAGACGTGCCGCCTGATTATATCATCTGAAATTTTCTGAGAATTTAAACGAGAATGTTGATGTTTGTTCCGCGTGTGTTGCTCACGGGGGCGGATTGAATGCTTTGTTCAATAACGTTTGCAAGCTTTTGATCTTGTTCTGCATTGCTTTTAATAACAGATAACGCCACGTTTTGACGTGATAATGCTGTTTCTGCTGCTATACTCGCTGGTACGTTCATGACATTCTCCTTACCTTCTTACATATTAACACAATAATTTTAAAAATTAATGAAAAACCTCGGCCGATAAGAAATTATCACCATCTTTAGCTTTTAAAGCCATGGCAGGGGATGGTTTTAATTCAAATATTGTCCTGACAGCCGACTCACCGTAATATATTTCGTAAATCTATTTTTGGGGTTTTGTTCACTTACGATAAAGAGGGGATGTTCGTATGGATTGTCAGCGCATTATTATGAATTTTACGGTTCCCCCAAGCATGGAGGATATTGAGGATTTAGCATCTTCGGCGTTGGAAAACCTGCCAGAAGAAATCCTCGGTCGCTGTGATGAACTTGGTATCCTTATTGAAGATAGTGTTGATGAAACGACATTGGATGATTTGGACTTAGACGATCCCTTTGATTTGTTGGCGTTATATAAAAACGGTAAAGAGATATCACCGGGGGTGGAGCGTAAAGTTGCCAATGATGAAGACGTTTTAGTTATATTCAGGAGGCCACTTTTGGATATGTGGTGTGAAACACAGGAAGATTTGCCGGGGCTAATACGACAAGTCATGATCGAAGAGTTAGGGCGGTATTTTGAATTTTCGGATGACGATATTGAAGATATGGCAGACCGCCATTATCAAGGCATGTTGTAATGATGTTCAGGATATGGCCTAATATATTGGTTAAAAATAGTGTTATTCAAAACTATGCAGATGGTTTTGTATTATGCTAAAGTACAAATTGATTAAAAATTTTACGTTGGGATAGTAATTTGTATCGCTTGATTCACAGTTTTCTTCTGATGGTGTCTCTTGTCATTTTGGGCGTCGGTTCTGCGCACGCTGCAAGTGTTCCGATAACCGTTGATGATAATCTTGGTGGTTTAATCCCCGGTGCAGAACGTAATACTTGTAATCCTGATTTTATGGAAGTTCTGGAAAATAGAGCATGGGAAGCAGCACAAAGAGAAATAACCCAGAACAATAATTTAATTGCGCGCCCCGATAGTGTGCTCTCTATGACCTGCTTTGATTCTTGGTTGGATGATCTTGCTGATCATTCTGAAAGTAACTTTCCTGGTGATCCTGATGAATCTGACGGACGTCTTCTTAATGGGCTTTTGACAGATCTTGTTGTTGTTTTAATTGATGATATCATTTCTGGTATCGATCCCAATCTGACAGAAGGCTATGTTCTGTATGCTTTGCTTGAAATACTCGTTCTTGACCAACTTGAGGATGTCGGCAGTATCACAGGGCAAATTCAAGATGCGTTAGGCTTGGCACTTTGTGGCGGTACGAAGGAACGTTATATTGATGACAACTTCCCTGGGCTTATGATTGGTAATCGTGCAAAGAACCAAGCAGCGGTTCCTGCGTATGGTCAAATTCAATCTGGCCTTGATAACGATGTTGATGAGACTGGTTTCAATGGTTGTGCACGTATGAATCAGGTTTGGCAAAGAACGAAATGTTACGATTTCGCAACCGAAGCGCGTGTTTATAAAACAAATCACGCAGGCTCTGATCATGACGGTTTTTACAGGTTAGAAGAATATGTGGCGACTGCCGCAGGTGGTGGTGATTACAGAACGGAAGCAGATCAATGTGATCCGCCGGATACAGACCTCATTGATGTTCCTAGTTTTGGCACTATGGCTTGTTGGGTTCAGGCGCATGGCGTGCCGGCTTTACCAGCTTGGTCGTCTTTTATTGGCGGAATATCACTAACTGGTGGTTTTTCTGCACCGGGCGGTGGGCCAACATGGACACAGGCATTTAATGCAGCGAACCCTGCGCCAGGGGCTCCGGGAGCGTCTGATCTGTATACGCATTACTTAAATCTTGTGACTGGTATCTGTGATGGATCTCTTCCTCCTGGATCATGTCCTGGAACGCCTATCGTAACAACGTGTGCGCCGCCGATTAAAATCGGGTATATCGCTACAAAAGGAAATGATCGGTATGTTGATGCTGTTTGTCCTAATCCAGGATGTTTCTTTGATGCGCCAAGCTCTATCGCGGGTAATGGTACGTGTACACCAAAACCATAAAATTTTTCCAAAGACAAAGCGCGTCTTAGATTGCTTTTTTCATGAAGTCTGAAACGCGGCGTGTGAAAGCCGTTGGGTCATCAATGGGTTCACCTTGTATGATCTTTGCCTGATCCAATAGCAAGAATGCTGCATCAGTGATGTCTGCATCTTTTTCACAAATGGCTGCCAGTTTTGTGATCAAGGCATGCTTAGGGTTAATTTCTAAGACGGGCTTGCTGTCGGTCTCATATTTTTGATGCAGTCGCAGGACACGTTCCATATACATATCAACGCCGCCATCAGGGGCGACAAGGCATACAGGTGAATCAGTTAAACGCTGCGATATGCGCACGTTATGGACTTTATCGGATAAAATACCTTGCATTGCGGTTATAAGCGAGGTGATAGATGCGTCGGCATCATTACCTTCTTCTGATTTGTTAGATTTCTCGTCGCTGTCTTCAGACGGTTTTTGTTCGCCGCTGAGTTTTCCAAGGTCAATATCACCTTTGGTAATAGATTGGAATGGCTTGTCTTTGTAATCTAAAATACTTTGTAGCCAGAAGTCGTCAATCGTGTCCGTAAAGAACAGGACTTCGATATCTCTGGATTTAAAGCCTTCAAGCTGCGGACTGTTTTTGATGTTTTCGAGGTTTTCACCACTAATGTAATAAATCTTTTCTTGCCCGTCTTTCATACGCTCAACGTAGTCGCCAAGACTCGTAAGCTCTTTGCCGTCATCGCGCGTAGAATAAAAACGACATATTTTAAGTAATGGTTCTCTATGCTCAACCGCGTCATATAAACCTTCCTTCAAGGTCGGGCCGAATTGTCCCCAAAATGATGTGAAAGCGGGCGGATCATTGCGTGATAATTTATCAAGGTCACCAAGCACCTTACGGGCAACGGCGTTTCTTATTTTATCAATAGTTGGGTTATATTGTAGGGATTCACGGCTGATATTCAGTGGTAAATCTTCGCTGTCGATGACGCCGCGCATAAAACGAAGCCAAGGGAACATGAGTGTTTCAATATCATCGGAAATAAACACACGGCGTACATAAAGTTTTACGAAGTTACGTCGGCTCGGATCGAATAAATCCCACGGGCGCAGAGTCGGGGCATAGAGGAGGGATGTAAATTCAATCGCACCTTCTGCTTTCCAATGGCACGTCATGATGGGTTCATCAAACCCACCCGATAGATGATTATAAAAATCTTCGTACTCTTTTTTGGTGATATCCTGTTTTGATCTCATCCAAAGGGCAGATGCACTATTGATTGGCTCTGCGTCTTTATCTTTCGCGACTTCCGACGGAGCGCCAAGGAAAATAGGCACGCTGATATGATCGGAATATTCCTTAACCGTCATCTCGATTTTTTGATCGAGCAGGAATTCGGAGGCTTCGTCTTTCACCCAAAGGGTAATTGCCGTTCCGCGTTCACCGTCCAAGCGTGCCTTTTCAATGTCGTTTGGTTCACGAATGGTAAAGCCGCTTTTGCCATCTGATTCCCACAACCATGATTCGTCGCTTCCTGCCTTGCGGCTAATGACCTGAATTTTATGGGCAACCATATATCCGGCATAAAATCCGACGCCAAACTGGCCAATAAGTTTTAATTTGTCTGCACCTTCAGGCGCGTTTTCCATTTGCTCCATAAGGGCGGCCGTACCGGATTTTGCAATCGTGCCAAGGTTTTCGGCAAGTTCGTCTTTATCCATACCAACGCCATTATCAACAATGCTTATGGTTCTATTTGTGGTGTCCTTGAATGTACAAATGCGGAAGTCAGGATTATCTTTAACCAGATCCGGCGTTGCGATTGCGTCATAACGTAAACGGTCACACGCATCGGCCGCGTTGGAGATAAGCTCGCGCAGGAAGACGTCATGGTTTGTGTATAGGGCGTGGGCGACGATATCCAGAAGACGTGATACATCTGCGCTGAAGTTTTGTTGATTATTAGTAGTTTCAGGCTTTTCTTTTTCTTGTGCGCTCATGACTTAACCTTTCCATATAAAACGAAGTGCAATCTATGTCATGTCGCCGCGTAAAAATCAAGGGTACAGGCGGGTTATATCCCAATTTCCGTCTTCTTGATGTTCATATATAAAGCGATCATGAAGCCGGTCAGGATTATCCATCCAAAACTCTATTTTTTGCGGAACCAGCCTATACCCAACCCAGTCTGATGGTCTGGGTACTTTTGAACCCTCAGGGTGTTTTTCTTCGAATTCTTTTATACGTTCCTCTAAATGTTCACGAGACACTAAGGGGCGTGATTGTTGTGACGCCCACGCGCCGATTTGCCTTTTATAGGGACGGGTTGAAAAATATTCATCAGCTTCCTTGGGGCTAATGATTTCAATATGCCCCTCTACACGCACCTGTTTGCGTAGAGATTTCCAGTAGAAGCAAAGGGATGCATTGCGATTATGTTCAATTTCCTGTCCTTTTTGACTTCCTGCGTTTGTATGGAATTTAAAACCACTATGATCAGCCTGTTTCAATAAAACCATGCGCACCGATGGCTTGCCGTCATTTGTGCAGGTGGCAAGCGCCATAGCCCCAGGATCATTGACCTCTGACTCTGTCGCAAGGTCTAGCCATGCCTGAAATTGTTCTATCGGATTGTCTAAAAGTGGATAACCTGAATTTTTTTCATTCATTATAGAATGCTTTCCTGTTTTTGTGCGTATATACCTATGAATCCTATTTATAAGAGGATATACTGCGTAACTCAATTGACTTAAAATTAATCCAACAGAAAAGGTGAGTCGGATGAAAAAGTTTACAATGATGATCATGGTGGTTTCGATGTTTGCATTAGGCGGATGTGAAACGTTCCAAGGTAAAGGCAATAAGCAACTGATTGGTGCAGGAAGTGGCGCCGTGGTTGGTGGTCTTTTAGGATCAAAAGTAGGTGGCGGCTCAGGCCAGCTATGGGCAACAGGTGCAGGTGCACTATTAGGTACATTCCTCGGTAGCGAGATTGGTAAATCTCTTGATAATGCAGATAAGGCGCAAATGTCTAATGCTGTTTACAAGGCACAGTCCGCACCAGTAGGAGAGCCTATTTCATGGAATAACCCAGACAGTGGTAATTCAGGTCAGGTTGTTGCAACCAAAGACGGTTATAGCTCTAGCGGTAGTTACTGTCGCGAATTCCAACAAACAGTTTATATCGGCGGTAAAGAAGAATCTGCTTATGGAACTGCGTGCCAGCAACCTGATGGTACTTGGCAGATTGTTAGTTAAGCCTGCTGAATACATCAAATAATTTTTAAAAGCCGCTTTTAACGAAGTGGCTTTTTTTATGGTTAATCAAATGATTTTTGTCACTATTAGGATACAGTAAAAACCAACAAGTATTACTGTTTCTGCAACCACCAAAGCGGCAGGGCCATACCCCAATGATAATACATCTTTCATGGATGTTTTAAGGCCAACGGCGGCTATTGCCATTATAAGCAGCCATTTGCTCAAAAATTCTAGGCCATGTGTTATTTCACTGGGCAACATGCCGATGGAATTAAGGGTGGCTAAGACAATAAAGCCGAGCAAAAACGGTGGTATTGCTAAGAATCGTTGTGTTTTATGGCTTTCATTTTTGCGCTGATACATCCATGCAATCCCAATTAGGACAGGCAAAAGCATGAAGACGCGAATTAATTTTATAAGCACTGCCGTGTTACCAGCCTCGTTTGAAACGCTGTAGCCCGCACCAACAACTTGCGAAACATCGTGTATTGTGCCGCCGATGATAACACCGGAGTGATGATCACTTAGTCCCATAATCCCTAAGATCACGGGATACAAGATCATCGCCGCCGTGCCCATAGCGGTGACACCAATAACAGCGGTAAGGGTTTGACGTTCCAGATTTTTGGAGGACGGCAACACAGATGAGATGGCTAATGCTGCGGATGCACCGCAAATCGCTGTTGCTCCACCAATCAAAAGGCCTTGTTCACGATCGAGCCCGAATAATCGCCCAAGCACTGGCCCCAGTGATAAAATCACAAGTGTGATCGCCGCTATACCTAAAAGTGCCGGTAAACCAAGAGAGGTGAATTGTGAAATCATAATGCGGGCGCCAATTAAAGCGACCCCAATTTTTAGAATATGTTGGGATGTAAATTGAATGCCGCGCTGCGCTGTACTTTCTTCATATAAGAAATGGAAAACCATGCCGATTAAAAGGCACATCAACATCACTGGTGTTGCGTAATGTTCGGAAATCATAATGGAAGAAAGCGTCACAAGGCCACAGACCATGACACCGGGGGCAATGGATTTCAGAGACGACCAAGGGGATTCTTTTTTTATAGATATTGTTTCAGGGACGCCCTCAAGGGAGTCCATAAATCTGTATTTATTCAGGGGATCGTTTGTGTTCATAACATTATCATGCGCTTAGGTTATTTATTAGCATTAAGACATAACGAGAAAACAAACGGGCGTATACTTATTATAATTAAGAGCGTTAGTGCTTTACTGCGTTGGGGCTAATGAAGTCGGATATATTGACGCTTTTCTTGTTATCTTCTTCCTCTAATTGCGGATGTTTTTCCATGAGTTCATTTTTTTCTTCATCTTCTAATTTTTGCGCGAGCATAAGGCCGCACAAGATGGAAGAAAACTCATCGTCACCAGAGGTTGTATCAAGAATTGCTTCCCACGTTAATTGTCCGTAATCACGCCTGATGTAGAATAATTTTTGCGCAAGATAATTCAGCGTGTTCCATTCAATATTTTCAACCTCTTCTTCGAAAATTTTGATTGAATCCTTTAACAGTTCTTCAAAAATATCATCATTACGGCACTTCTTAATGATCTCCGCCATGGGTAAAAGGGCAGGAACACACCACCCCATAACTGTACCTTCCATGAAGGCTTTGTTCTGCTTTTTTATGATGTCTAAGATAAGCTTATAATCTTCACGGCGTGCCAGCTTTCTTTGCAGATTGTCCAAAAGCTCTCGGCACATTTTTTTGTGTAATCGCTCGTTGGCCTCTTGATCGGTGAAGGGGTTATTATCTTGAATGTTCGTGACGACTTCGGGTTTTACCCCGATTGTTTCTGAGATCAAATCGGCAATAGACTGCGCGTATGTATCTTCCCCTGTATATAATGCTGCGCCTAGAATGGTTGCTTCACTATATCCGGCCCAAGCCATCTTCTGGGCAGGAAAGCTAAAGCTACGCCATTGTTCAATAGTGGTCGGGTCGTATGTTCCGCTGATGTCTTCAGTGATTTTAATTGCGGATTGGACCGTGCGTTTATTCTTTTTGTACTGATTGATGTTATCCTTGAATATGTATTCAAGCGTATCGATACACATGGGAAAAGGAAATTCTTCTGCCCGAAAACCGACTTGGGCACTTAATGTATCATGTGCACGTTGTTTGGAGAGTGTTTCGAATGCTTCCTCTCGCCCCTGAAGTGTCTGGATAGACGCTGAGAATATGTCTCCTAACAAATTCCTATGGTGAAGTTGTTGTTTTGAAAGTGTGGGAATAAGAATATTGTGGTCATCAATATAAGTATCAGGCTTATCTTTACCTTTGTTTTTTCGATACTGCGTGTATTCTTTATATAATGCTATAGCATGCCATGCGATATGTAAGATATGGTTTTTTAGCGTATCAACAGAATCAAAGTCGCTGTAATTGACAAAGCAGAGCCCTAAATAGGCGTTGCTTTGAAAGAAACCTAGAAAACCCGGGCTGTTATACCGCGCGATGGAAACAAACCTTGTTCTGTTCTTTTCCATGATTTTTCGTGTGTCTTCCACGTTCGGATAATTGACAACGTATTTCCCGGCGGGGTGCTCTTGGATAACTCTTGCATCCGCAGAAAATACTTTTGCGCGTTCATCTTCGTCATGAATAGTAAAGTGTAACCTTAGGTCAGGATAACAACCTTCGATCTGCCTTCTTATGACATTGCATGTATGTTTCGCGGTTTTGTAATCTACAGACATGAATCCTTCATATTCTGTTTGGGATGAGGGAAAACTCGAGAAAGGGAACTATAACAGAATTTTATGCTGCCTATAAGCCTACTTGAGTGTTTTTTACAGCTATTTTTATCAATATGAATGCTTTGTCTGGACGGGACGGTGGAAATGTGTAGGATATCATGCTATCGGAGAAATTTAAGACTGTAAGAAGAATGATGAAAAGTGATTTTTTAAAAGGAAAACGCGGCCTAGTGATGGGCGTAGCCAATGATAGATCTATTGCTTGGGGAATAGCCGAGGCCGCTGCACAAAATGGCGCGGAACTGGCATTTACCTATCAAGGGGACGCTTTGTTAAAGCGCGTGAAGCCTTTAGCGGAAAGCATTGGCGCAGATATTTTATTGCCTTGTGATGTGACCGATGAAGCGAGTATTGATGCCGCCTTTAGTGAAATTGAAAAGCAGTGGGGGCAGATTGATTTTGTTATCCATGCGATTGCGTTTTCAGATAAGAATGAGCTTGATGGGCTGTATTTGAACACGAGCCGCGATAATTTCTTACGTACAATGGATATTTCCGTTTATTCCTTTACTGCGGTGGCGCAACGTGCCGTACCTTTGATGAGCGATGGTGGTTCACTTCTAACCCTTACCTATTATGGCGCAGAGCAAGTTATGCCGCACTATAATGTGATGGGTGTGGCCAAGGCTGCATTAGAGGCTTCAGTGAAATATCTGGCGGCTGATTTAGGCAAGAATAATATCCGTGTGAACGCTATTTCTGCGGGGCCAATTAAAACCTTGGCAGCAAGTGGTATCGGTGACTTCCGCTTTATCTTGAAATGGAACGAGCTTAACGCGCCATTGAAACGTAACGTCACCATCGAAGATGTCGGTCGTTCGGGCTTATTCTTGTTATCAGACCTCGGTAGTGGTGTGACAGGCGAAATCCTGCACGTGGATAGCGGTTATCACACAGTTGGTATGCTCGCCGTGGATAGCGTCGCCGAAACGGCGGAATTGCTTGCGAGCATGAAACCGAAAGATAAAGGTTAGTAGGCTTGATAATGACTTTTATCCGGCTGTCTATATTTTCTGTTTTTTTGATGATTTGGGGGACTTTACCTGTGTATGCGCAGGAAAAGAAAAAAAGCTCTGCTCTTACTGATGAGTTTGTTCAAGGGGTTTTAAAAGAAACTAGGCCACGTGTAAAAGACTTGATGATTTCAAATGATAAGTTTGTTGGTCCTGAAACAGCAGAGCAACTCGCTGACCCGTTGCTTAATACTAAACAAGCGAGAAGGGTGATCGGGCGGGGGCTGATATCAGGTATGGCAGAATGGTGTAAAATAGATTGGCGTAAAAAGAGCTTTGAACCATTTATGGCTCAAAATAGAATGCAGAGGTTTTCTGAAAAACAGCTTGCTTATATCGGAATGTTACATGGGTATGGTATGGGTGTTTTTCGTAAATCTTCGAAGTCAAAAAAATGTGATGAAGCTGATCTCAAGCGTGTTCATTCTTATCTCGGTGATTAGAAAATGACGATTTGGTTCAAAAATTATACTACCGATTATTTGGAAGGGCTTCGTAATGCCAATATGGGAGAACATATTGGCTATGAATTCACAGAGGTCGGCTCGAATTTTCTAAAAGGACGCATCCCTGTTGATCATCGTACAACACAGCCCTTCGGCATTCTTCATGGTGGCGCGAGCTGCGTGCTCTCTGAGACATTGGGCAGTGTCGCCGCTTGGATGACGATTGACCCCGATAAATACCGCGCCGTAGGATTAGAGATTAACTGCAATCATATTCGTGCGGTAACAGAAGGCTATGTCATTGGCACATGTACACCGCTCCATGTTGGCCGTCGTACGCAGGTTTGGCAAACGGATATGGTAGAAGAGACCACAGGTAAACGCACAGCGATCAGTCGTATGACGGTTGCGATTATTGAGCACGGCACGCTAAGCGCGCAAAAGGATAAGGTTAAGGTAGAAAAATAATGTCAGGTAATCGTTTCGGAACACTTTTTCAGTATACAACCTTTGGTGAGAGCCATGGGCCGGCTATTGGCGCGGTAGTGGATGGTGTGCCACCACGTATTCCGATAGACGAGGCCTATATTCAGCAATTTCTTGATTTACGAAAACCCGGGCAGAGCCGCCATACAACACAACGCAAAGAACCAGACGAGGTTCAAATTATATCCGGTGTGTTTGAAGGCATGACAACGGGAACGCCGATTGGTTTGCTGATTCACAATAAAGATCAAAAATCCAAGGATTATGGCGATATAAAAGATAAATTTCGTCCCGGTCACGCGGACTATACTTATCACGAGAAATACGGACATAGGGATTATCGCGGAGGTGGGCGTTCATCAGCGCGTGAAACGGCTATGCGCGTCGCTGCCGGAGCTGTGGCACGTAAGGTGCTGGAGCATCAAATCGGTGATCATGTGAAAATTCGTGCTGCCGTAGTGCAGGTTGGTACGGAAGCTTTAAGCCGCGATAACTGGGATTGGGACCAAATAACACAAAACCCATTTTTCTCCCCCGATGCGAAGGCTGCGGAGGACTGGGCAACCTATTTGGATGGTGTACGGAAAAGTGGATCAAGTGCAGGTGCATTAATAGAGGTGCATGCAAGCGGTATCCCCGCAGGACTTGGTGCACCTGTGTACGACAAACTTGATTCTGATCTCGCCAAAGCCATGATGAGTATAAACGCTACCAAAGCTGTGGAAATAGGGAATGGTTTTGATACGATTGCCCTTGGCGGAGAAGATAACGCTGACGAAATTCGTATTGGCAAAGACGGTCAGGCTGATTTCCAGAGTAATAATGCAGGGGGTATTTTAGGTGGTATTTCATCCGGTCAAGATATCGTTGTGCGCGTTGCATTTAAACCAACAAGCTCTATTTTGACCTCACGTAAGACGATTGATAAATCAGGCAATGAGACAGATATTATCACAAAAGGTCGTCATGACCCATGTGTCGGAATACGTGGTGCACCCGTCGTAGAAGCGATGATGGCATGCGTGCTCGCGGATCACTGGCTACGTCATAAGGCCCAATGTCTATAAAAAACACTCTGTTTTCTAATTGTTTCGCAGTTGTTTCTGATTTTTGTTAAACTATATATATGAGCAGCAATGACGTTCCTGAGAAAATTAGAAACCCTGAAAAGCCTTCACGTAGTTTGTGGCAGAAGCTTGTTTTGGCGTTTTTTACACTCTTTGGTGGCATAACTTTTTTTGCCTTGATGCTTTTAGCGATATATCTTCATTTCTTTGTCTCTTCAGCCGTATATAAAACACCTATTGCTGATGGGATACGACTATATGAAAGCATGCAGCAGCTTGAAAAAGATAAAGCTCTTGATGAGGTTAAGGTCGCCGAAGTGAACAGAATGCGAAGGTTTGTTAAGGCTTCGAGGGGACATTTAGGTTCATATCAGGGGTACGATAACAGAAAGTAAATGTTTTTGTTTTTCTGCTATTGTGGTAATCATCAACTAGACCTAAGCAAAGAGTGAAAAATGCAAAGAGATCCTTGGCTAAGACAAAAAAAACTTCACAGTGAGCCTGTACTCAAAACAACGAACAAAAAAGTAAAGAAATGGCAGTTATTGCCTGTGCTTTGGATGGCTTTTAAAAAGACTTCTATGGTTATAGGCGCTGTTGTGATTTTGAGTGCTATTGCGATGTCTTGGTTTTTAGTACCTTTAGTTGAGGACATAGATGAACGTCTGCCTAATCAAATGGTGTTGTTTATGGATTTGCAAGGAGCTATGGGAGATTTACCAAAGGAAGCGAGTTTGATCGACCCTTTCACGCAAGACAATAAGACTGTAAAAAACTATATTGACGCTTTGGAGCGTGCGCGCACAGATCCGCGCGTTGAAGGTATCTATGCGCGGCTAGGGAATATTCAGCTTTCTATTGCACATATTCAAGAATTAAGACGCGCTATTCATAATTTCCGCAAAAGCGGAAAATTCGCCTATATCTATAGCCCTTCATTTGATCAGGGGTTAGGGGGATATTATTTAGCATCTTCTTTTGCGGAAATCTGGATGCAGCCTATGGGCGTTGTCATGATTTCAGGTTTAAATGCAGAAATGCCGTATGCACGTGATGTTCTTGATAAAATCGGTGTGGAGCCACAAATTTTTAAACGTAAAGAATTTAAAGGCGCTTACGATATGTTCACGGAAAGTGATATGCCTGACGCTAGCAAGTTGTCAATGGGCGTGCTGATCAATGATATTGCAGAGGTTTTGAAGGCCGATATCGCAAAAGATAGAAAGATATCGGAAGAGGCGTTTGTTGCCGCGGTTGATAGAGGACTTTGGATGGCTGAAGAAGCGGCTCTCGCGAAATTGGTCGACCATGCCGATTATGCGGACAAGTTGCACGCAAAAATTAATGAAGCTGTTACAGGGAATCCTGATGATGAAAATGTTTCTTATGTCAGGTTCGGATCTTATATTTCGAAAATGCTAGAGCAAAAAGCGTTGCGGGCTGAAAGTGCCTTCACAGGCAGTCACAAAAAGAAAAATAATAAACCATCTGTTGCCCTTGTCTATGCTGTGGGTGCGATCATGGATGCAGATAGTAGTTCAGCTTCAGTATCAGTTGATGATGGTATCGCTGGTGCAGAGGGGATATCCAAAGCGTTATTAGATGCAGCAAAAGATGACTCAATTGATGCTGTTGTACTTCGTGTGGATAGTCCCGGTGGCTCACCTGTGGCGTCTGAAACAATTTTGCGCGCTGTCCAAAAAGTTCAAGAAGAGGGCAAAACCGTTACTGTCTCCATGGGGGCGACGGCGGCCTCTGGTGGGTATTGGATTGCCAGTTTGGCGGATGAAATATTTGTTTTGCCGACGACCATTACAGGATCAATCGGCGTGTTGGGCGGAAAGTTCTCACTTGAAAAAATGTGGGAAAATATTGGTGTGTCATGGGGGACTACGACATGGGGCAAGAATGCGTCTATGTGGTCAATGAACCAACCATATTCCGAAAGCGAAGCAGAGCGTATCAACGCCATGATGGATAATGTTTATGACGGATTTATCAAGCGCGTTGCCAAAGGTCGAAATATGACGGAAGAAGACGTTGACCGCATCGCGAGAGGACGTGTTTGGTCAGGAAAAAAGGCCGTTGAAATTGGCCTTGCTGACCAGTTTGGCGATTTGAATGATGCCCTTGATTATGCTGCTGTTCAAGCAGGAGAGAAAAACAGAAATGATGTTAACATCGTGGTTTTACCCAAGCCGTTATCGTCTATCGAGAGGTTGATAAAATTATTAGATACACAAGCAAGAGCAGGTGAGGCTATTCATGTGCAGGCTGAGCTTTTGAAGATTATCATGCCAACACTTAATCGTATGATGGTTCTTCAGTCTATGGAACAAACTGGTGCGGTATATGAGCCTATTCAGGTGCATTAAACGCTAGTTCGTTGCACTGGCACGTTTAGTTTTTTGCGCTGTGCTCACGTTACTTTTTTTTTCAGAATCGATTTCAAACATAGGTTTCAACTGATCAAACATATCATGGAATGACATGATGATATGATCAGAGCCTAAGTTCTTCTCCATAATGGCTACGGCAGCATTAAACGCGAATGCTATTGGAACAACCTCTCCCTTGACGACGTTTGATGCAGAAAGGGCCGCGACCATATCTTTGCGGCGATCGCCGATATACCAAATGACGTCATCGTCTTTAGGTTCTATTTCCATTTGTTTGATGGCGAGGAGGATGGGTTCTGGGTGTGGCTTGGAATTTGCTAAATCTTCGCGAAATACTGTTGCTTTGAAATAATCTTCTAAATCAAATTTCTGCAAAATATCGTGTCCGTAGCCTTTGCCAAGGCCGTTACTGACCAATGCAGATGGAATATTGTGCTTTGTTAGTAAATCCAAGACATCATAAAGGCCTGGGCAAGGCTGTACGATTTGTTCAACTGGTTTACGCCTGAATTTATGTATGGCGCGATGCACGATCAGTTTTGGCTTTTTCTTATTGCTGTTGCTCCATTCCGGATCATGCCATTCAGGCACAATGCGTCCTTGGCCACCGCGTTTGAAAACCCATGCAAAAACTTTGGAGGTCTTATAAAAAATGCTGTCCAGAAATTCCAAAATGTGCAGAAGCCTTGGATTAATGTGCCTTACGGCCGTCCCATCCATATCAAATATAACAATTGTTGGCTTCTTAACGCTCATATAAAAAAATTCTAAAGTGAAAGATAAACGATATCAACTGTTATCGGGAAATGGGGCTATAAAAGAGAAGAAGCCAAGGCAGCAATTCTTTTGCCGTTTAGGCCAGCTTCTTGATATTGGGCGACCTGTGTGTCTTGATCTTGGAAAACATCGGGGAGGGTCATCGTTCTAACTTTCAGGCTTTTGTCCAAAAGACCTTTATTGGACAAAAATTCTAGAACTGCGGAGCCAAAGCCACCGCGTGAGCCTTCTTCTATCGTGATAATGCTGTCATGTTTTTGTGCCAGTGACGTGATCATATCTTCATCAAGGGGCTTAGAAAAACGTGCATCTGCGATCGTTACTTCGATGTTCATCTTATCTTTTAAGATTTGTGCCGCGAGTTTACATTCTTGCAGGCGTGTACCAAAACTCAAGATAGCGAGCTTTTTCCCTTTTTGGATAATACGCCCTTTACCGATGGGCAAAATTTCGGGTTTTTCAGGTAGGTCAACACCAACACCTTCACCGCGAGGATAGCGTAATGCAATTGGGCCATCATCGTAAGCGGCGGCTGTCGCGACCATGTGCATCAGTTCCGCTTCATCGGCAGGAGCCATAATAACGAAATTAGGCAGGCAGCCTAGATACGCAATATCAAATGCACCTGCGTGTGTTTGACCATCCGCACCAACAAGTCCGGCGCGATCCATTGCAAAACGCACAGGCAGATTTTGAATAGCAACATCATGAACAACTTGATCATATGCACGTTGCAAGAAGGTGGAATAAATTGTCACAAAAGGTTTGTAACCTTCCGTTGCCATACCTGCGGCAAATGTGACTGCGTGCTGTTCGGCGATCCCAACATCAAATGTACGATCAGGGTGTGCATGTGCAAAGGCATCCATGCCCGTTCCGGATGGCATAGCGGCCGTTATACCAACAATTTTTTGATCATCTTCTGCCAAATCAATCAACGTGTCGGCATATATTTTTGTATAGGATGGAGCGACAGTTTTACTTTTTGTTTGCGCGCCAGTAACCACATCAAACTTTTTAACACCGTGCATCTTATCATCGGAGTTTTCCGCAGGCAGATAGCCTTTGCCTTTTTGTGTCACGGCATGAATAAAAAACGGGCCTTCATGGTTACTGTCACGAACGTTTTCCAAGATAGAAATAAGTCCGTCTAAATCATGACCATCAACAGGGCCGATATAATAAAATCCCATTTCCTCAAAGAAAGAGCCACCGCCGAGTACACCGCGTGCACGCTCTTCTGCACGCTTAGCAGCATATCTAATAGGGGAGGGTAAAACATCGGTAATTTTTTTACCAATTTCACGGGCGTTGATATATGGTTTTGATGATACCAGCTTTGTTAAATGACGGCTCATTGCGCCAACAGGCGGGGCAATGGACATATCATTGTCATTCAGAATAACGATCAAGCGGCTTTTCTTGCCATCAACGGTTAGGGCGCCTGCATTATTTAATGCTTCGTACGCCATACCTGCGGATAACGCACCATCACCAATGACGCTGATGACATGGTTGGTTTTGTCCGATCCGGATAAAGTTTCTAAATCTCGCGCAACGGCCATGCCGAGACCGGCAGATATTGATGTAGAGCTGTGCGCTGCGCCAAATGGATCATATTCACTCTCGCTGCGCTTTGTGAACCCTGATAGGCCACTGCCTTGGCGCAACGTATGCATACGTGCTTTACGACCTGTTAAAATTTTATGCGGATAGGCCTGATGCCCAACATCCCAGATGATTTTGTCTTGCGGTGTATCGAATGTAGCATGAAGAGCAACGGTTAGTTCCACTACACCTAAACCTGCACCCAAATGCCCACCAGTTTTAGAAACGCTTGCAATCATAAAGCTGCGGACTTCATCACAAAGGTCGTTTAATTCCTCGTGAGAGAAGTTTTTAATGTCTTTTGGAAAGTCGACACGATCAAGCAGGCAAGCCTTCGTTAGGGACTGCTTCTTGTCAGTAATCTCTGGTATATTTTTTGTTGCCTGTTTCATTACGTGTTGTTCTACCGTAAACGCTCTGTATTAATCAACAAAATTGATATTTTTATGCGCGGCGGCCTAAAACATACACGGCAAGATCGTTAAGCGTTTTTTCACGCCCATCAAAAATGCGTAAGTGACGCGTTGCTTGTTGCACGAGCATTTCCGCACGTTCTTTGGCTTGTTCTTTACCCATAGCGGAAACAAATGTAGCTTTTCCAGCCTGTTCGTCTTTGCCGGTATCTTTGCCAGTGTCCTGTGGATCAGCTTCAACATCAAGAATGTCATCGGTCACCTGAAAGGCGAGGCCAAGATCATGGGCGTAGTTACATAAAGCTCTTTTTTGTGGCTCTCCAGCTTTTCCGAGTATAGCGCCGGCTTCACAGGCGAAGGCCATGAGTTTTCCTGTTTTCATGCGCTGCATCCGCGAAATTGTACCCAGATCGAATTCTTCTTTTTCAGCGATAAGATCGAGCATTTGTCCGCCGACCATGCCATTTCCGCCCGACGCCTTTGCGAGAGTATATATAAGCTGGCAACGCACATGAGGGTCTTCATGGGTTTCCGGTTCACTTAAGATTTCAAAGGCTAATGTCAAAAGCGCATCACCTGCTAAAATTGCTGTGGCCTGGTCAAATTGTTTATGAACAGTGGGGCGTCCGCGTCTTAATGCTGCATCGTCCATGGCCGGTAAGTCATCATGAATAAGTGAATAACAGTGAATAAATTCTAACGCGGCGGCAACGCGGCGTGCGCGGGCTGGATCAACATTAAATAGTGCGGCCGAGTGCATAACCAAGAAAGGGCGCAAACGTTTTCCGCCTGCAAGTGTTCCGTGGCGCATCGCATCGAAAAGACGGTCTTCGGCCAAATCGGTTTTAGGAAGCAAACGCTCCATAGTTTTATTAACCGCAGCGCTAACGGCATCCATTTCATTTTGTAGCTCGGGGGCTGCATCTCTTGGGGATGGGGACATTCTCTAACTTTCCGGATCAAGGGGTTGTGTTTTGACACTGCCATCACTGGCAACAGATATCTTTTCGATTTTTGCCTGCGCTTCTTTTAGCTTGCTTTCACAATGTTTTTTTAATGCTGTGCCGCGCTCATAGGCTTGTATGGATTCTTCTAAGGCTGATTCGCCAGTCTCTAAGGCGCGTACTATGCTCTCTAGTTCAACAAGTGCTTCTTCAAAGCTTAATGCTTCTACCGCTTTCGGGGAGGCCATATCAAATCCTGATAATTAGTGTTGTAAAACGAAAGAGAGTGTAAGCCAGAAGTGCTTTTCGCTCAAGAGTTTTAAGCGGTTAGCTCTAATTTCTGCTCCAATCCACCACAAAGCATGTGGCCGAGTAGAATGTGCATTTCTTGAATGCGGGCTGTTACTTCAGATGGAACGATCAAAATATGATCACATAAGTCGCGCATTTTGCCACCATCACGACCTGAAAACCCAATCGTGGTAATGTTTTTTGATCGTGCCATTTCCAGTGCTTTAATGATGTTGGCGCTATTTCCTGATGTGCTGATCGCTATGGCAATGTCACCGCTGTGACCTATGGCATCAATTTGACGAGAGAAAATACGATCAAACCCAAAGTCATTCCCTGCAGCCGTTAGTGTGGATGTGTCTGTGGTAAGGGCCAGAGCGGCAATAGGATCACGATCATTGATAAAGCGAATGGTGAGTTCTGTTGCCAAGTGCTGCGCGTCGGCGGCACTACCACCGTTACCAAAGAAAAGAATTTTATTGCCGGATTGTATGGCACTGGTGCATGCGCTTAAAACACTTTCGAAATCACCGAACATCTTATCAGCGGTTTTTTGTGATGTTTCTAAATGCGCCTGTGTTTCATCATGCCAGTATTGCTTGATATCAAAATTGGACATTTTTTGCATATGCTTTCATTGAAATAATCATGGGGGTGTTGGTTTTGTCTTTTTCGCAGCCTCTGCACTTGCGATAGGAACCATGTGTTTACGATTATACGTTAACTGGTCTGGTGTTACTTGGAAACCAATAAGAACGCGGTAATTATTCGCCTGATTTTTGCTTTTAATCGGGATAATCTGACGCAAATTTTCATAGTAGCTATGCTCATTTTCTTTGGCGGCATACGTCAGGGACGCTGCAAAAATTTCTTTGGCCATAATTTTACCGTTAGGCGTCGTTACCGCAACAAAGAAGGGGTATGAAAAGAACGGTTTATCTGTTGATTTTTTCCGCCCTTTAGGGCCAAGCTTTCCATTGAAAATAAGCTTTAAATCTACAATCGCGGTTTTAGAAGATAGTTTACAGGTGCTCTCTGCACTTTTTAAATCAACGCGTGAAATCAGGTTTTTGTTCACCTGTTTTTGCGGATTTGTGAAATCACTAATAGAGCTAAGGTCATCGACAATTTCGACTTGCGGGCATGGGCTTTTGAGCAGTTGTTCTGCGTGTCCGCTTGTGACGCCGGCGACATAGACATTGCCTTCAGCCAGATCATAAGCGTCATCTTTCGCGCCTTCTAATGTTTGACATGCTGCCAGAATAGGCAAAATCATACAAAAAGTGAGTAATTTCAGATGTTTCATCTGTTTGTTATCCTGATCAAAGAAAAGCCATAAAACGCTGTATATACTACGCAAAACAGTTTGAATAGGCAAGGGGATGGATTATTTATAAAATATTCCTTATATAGAGCAGATGAAAAGAAAACCTTTGAAAATATTACTGGCTGCGCCGCGTGGATTTTGTGCGGGCGTTGATCGTGCGATTCAAATCGTGGAGCTCGCGTTAGAGAAATATGGTGCACCTGTTTATGTGCGTCATGAAATTGTTCATAATAAATTCGTTGTCGACTCATTACGAGAAAAAGGGGCTGTCTTCGTTGAGGAGCTTCATGAAATTCCGAATGACGGACAGCCTGTTATCTTTTCTGCGCATGGTGTAGCAAAGTCTGTTCCTGAAGAAGCCGAAGCACGTGAAATGTTTTTTATTGATGCAACCTGTCCGTTGGTGAGTAAAGTTCACAGGGAAGCAGAGCGTCATTTTAAATCAGGTGATCAAATTATTCTTATTGGCCACGCGGGGCATCCTGAGGTGATCGGCACAATGGGGCAACTTCCCAAGGGCGCCGTTGTTTTGGTGGAAACGATTGAAGATGTGCATGGTCTGAAAATCGAAGATCCCTCAAATCTGGCCTATTGTACGCAAACGACATTATCTGTTGATGACACTGCGGCCATTGTTGGGGCGTTGCAGAAAAAATTCCCTGACATAAAAGCACCACGAAAAGAAGATATATGCTACGCCACCACAAACCGTCAGGCGGCAATGAAGGCTATCGCACCGCTCAGCGATGCGGTGATGGTTCTTGGTGCGCCGAATTCATCTAACTCAAACCGCCTCGTTGAGGTTGCGGCTTTGAATGGATGTGAAAAGGCCATATTGGTGCAACGCGTTGATGATATTGATTGGGCATGGCTTGATGGCGTTGAGGCGTTGGGATTGAGCGCAGGGGCATCTGCACCGGAAATTCTTGTTGATGAAGTGATTGAAAAAGCCCGAGAATACTTTACCGTTGAATTGGAAGAAGTTGCCATCACGCAAGAGAATGTGAACTTCAAGGTTCCTAAAATCTTAACCGCAGCATAATCATGAAACTGACAAAACAACAATTTATTGACCAACCACAAAAATCAATCACATTGATTGGTATGTCAGGTGCAGGAAAAACCCATATATCATGCCAGTTGGAAGAATGGGGATGGTATAATTATTCTTGTGACTATGTGATCGGCGCGAAATACCTGAAGGATGA
The DNA here is from genome assembly GCA_964015995.1 of uncultured Alphaproteobacteria bacterium. Classification (GTDB taxonomy): domain Bacteria; phylum Pseudomonadota; class Alphaproteobacteria; order Micavibrionales; family Micavibrionaceae; genus UBA1672. The sequence continues at coordinate 15,630 of CAXHFH010000004.1, read as the reverse complement.
ACTTGATAACACGCAAGGGTTAAGCGCAGAAAATATTGGTGCATTGTCTGTTTATCTGGGTAAGCTTGGTAATCCTGATCTAGGTGGTTTTGATTTGGCGTTATTCAAGCAACGTCAAAAAGCCTATTACGATGCGGAAGTAAAAGCGCTTTACGCAATGGGCGATACCATGACCAAGACGGATAAGAGCTTTGTCCATGATTCAACCGGAAGCCTTTGTGAAATAGAAGATGACGCGGTCTTAAAACAAATCGGAGAGCAAACCATGTTCGTCTATTTGAAAACGGGGCAGCAAGAAGAGCAAGAGGTTTTGAAACGCGCGCGGGAGTACCCCAAGCCTTTGTTTTTTCCAACGCAGTTTTTAACAGAAAAGCTTGATACATATTTATCAGAACAAAATTTAAGCGGCGTGGATGAAATCGTGCCGGATGATTTTTCGCGTTGGGTTTTTCCACTTCTTTTTGAGGCGCGGAAACCTAAATATCAAAGGCTGGCCGATTTATATGGTATTACGATTGCGTCTGAGGAATTCAAAAACCTCCAATCCGCCGATGAGTTCGTCGATATTATAGCCCAAAATCTGGATGATTAATGACCAAGCATGTTGAAATTTATACAGATGGCGCATGTAGTGGTAACCCCGGCCCAGGCGGTTGGGGGGTGCTTATGCGCTATAACGGGCATGAAAAGGAAATGTGCGGCGGCGAAGATGAAACCACGAATAACCGCATGGAAATGATGGCCGTTATCGAGGCACTTAAAGCCTTAAAAAAACGTTCCAACGTAAAACTTTACACCGATAGCAAATATGTCATGCAGGGCATTACGGAATGGATGGATGGGTGGAAAGCCAAAGGGTGGAAAACGGCATCTAAGAAACCCGTGAAGAATAAAGATCTATGGTTAGAGCTAGATGATGGTGTTCAACAACATAATGTTGAGTTTATCTGGGTTAAGGGGCATGCGGGGCATCCTGAGAATGAACGTGCGGATGAATTGGCCAGATCAGGCATCCCGCAAGTCTAATCATTCAAATTTGAATAATCACCTTGTTTTCGTGTGTTTTGGCGATCTTCACCGCCCTGTATCAAGCGCCCCAAAAGGTTTGAAAAAGAACTGTCGTCTGATGCTTTTTTATTCTTCGGGAAATTAACGGTTTGCTGTGTAGCGTTGCCTGATCCAATAACATCTTTAAACATACGTGCAGGCAACCCACCGCCTGTGACTTTACGCATTGGGCTGTTATCATCATTGCCGAGCCAAACAACAGCCACCATTCTGTCGGTGTATCCTGCAAACCATGCATCACGGTTATCTTGCGATGTACCGGTTTTCCCATGTACAGGAAACATTTGTTTCGCATTTCTACCCGTGCCGTTATTCACAACACTTTGTAGCATAATTGATAGTTCACTTGCGATATTACGGCCAATCACAGGAACATAACTTTTGGGTGTTTTTCGGGTGTATAGGACACGACCATCTTGTGATCGTATGCGTGTTATCCCATAGGGGAAAACCTGAAAACCGCCATTCGCAAATGTAGAATAAGCGATGCCCATTTCGAGCATGGATATTCCGGAGCTGCCTAAAGCAAGGCTTAGATCTCTGTTCAAATCTGATATAATGCCGACTTTGCGCGCCGTTGCCATGACATTGCCAATACCAACATCATCTGCCAAACGTACCGTTGCAGTGTTCATGGATTTTGCCAATGCCGTTTCTAAGTCAACCGTGCCGTAATATTTGTCACCAAAGTTTTTCGGTCTGTATTCACCCTCGTTGATTTTGGCATCGAGAATTTTATCCTGCTTGTTCCACCCTTTTTCCAGTGCCGTCAAATAAACAATAGGTTTAAACGCCGATCCGGGCGGACGCTTGGCTTGTGTAACTCTGTTGAACTGACTTTGCGCATAACTATACCCACCAACCATACTAATGACAGCGCCATCGGGGCGCATTGCTAAAATCGCTCCTTGGGAGATAAATTGCATTTCATCTGCGTTATCAATTGCGTTGATCAGCGTGGTTTGCGCCTTGTTCTGAAGTTTAATGTCGAGCGTGGTTTCAACGATTAAGTCCATATCTGGCGTGCCGATAACCTCGTCTAGGCCGTTAATAACCCAATCGGCAAAATAGCGCGCCGATTCTTCTATGTCGTTTTTCTTATTCGGCAGAGCAAGTGTGATTGTATCATCAGGGATATCTTCCTTCTGTATAAAACCAGAATCGACCATCGCCGCTAACACAAGGTTTGATCGCTCTATCGCAAGCTTGGGATTATTGTGAGGGGAATATCGAGATGGTGCTTTCAACAATCCTGCCAATACCGCCGCTTCACGTAGATTGACGTCGGATGCGGATTTACCAAAATAAATTTGTGATGCAGCTTCGAACCCGTATGTTCCTGACCCTAAATATACACGGTTCATGTAAGCGCTGAGGATTTCGTCTTTTGTGAGTTTTTGCTCGAGCCATACTGCAAGCATGGCCTCTTTTATTTTACGTTTTAGTTTGCGCTCATGCGTCAAGAATAGGTTTTTTGCAAGTTGCTGCGTGATGGTTGAGCCACCTTGCACAAATTTTCCGCGATAGATGTTGGTCATCATAGCGCGAGATATACCCCAAATATCAACTCCGGGGTGATCATAGAAACGTCTATCTTCGATGGCTAAGACTGCTTGAGGGAGGTGAGGGGGGACATCTGCAACCGTAAGTGTTTTGCCTTTTACCTCACCGTAACGCGCAATCTCACTGCTATCAGAGGCAAGGATAACGATAGAAGCGCGCCTCTCGAAGGTTGCAGATTCCGTAATGTCTGGAAGATCCTGCGCGAGCCATACAAACACGCCCGCTAAAATCACACTACACCATATCCCAAGTACGAATAACCACTTGAATAACCGCATGAAAATAGAAGGTCTCTTTTTCTTCGGTGAGCGTTTTTTCTTTGGTTTTGCCATGTGTTAGGATCAATCCCTTTTTTAGGTGCAATCAAGCCAGTAACGATTGCGTTCAGGAAACTTATCTGTCGCAGGCAGGGTATCATCAAGCTCACCGCCGCAAAATTGTACAATACGATTAGCACCCGCATCTTTGGGATCTATTGTGATCAAAGCACGATCAATGCCAAGGTAGGCAATATAGGGTATCGCTTTTTGTAGAATCTTTTTACCAAACCCCTTGCCGCGCATGGATGGACGCACAATAAAATTGATGTGACCACCCCATTTTTCCAAATGCCAGTTTAAGCGGTGGCGAATATTAAGGGTTCCGATAAATTCATTTTCTTTCACGAGCCATAAAACAGTTTCCGGAACAGGCTCTACCCAGTCCGCATAAGGTTTATGAAGATTTTTCTTACCATCATTAATTTTGGCAATAAAATCTTCGAAATTATTTTCCAGCTCACTTATATCAAGAAACGTATAACGACCTTCCTCATGAAACTCTTTCAGGGCGGTAATATAACTTTCTTTGTGCTCGATGGCTGGTTTTTCTAATTTAGCTGCAGACATTTTTTGTTTTTATATTATCTATTGAAGTGTGATCGTATGTTATATGGCATTTTAAGGTGCAATACAAATCCTTGATGGTGTGTTTTTCATATCATAAACAGGGTGGCTAAACCCAAGAATGCGAGAAAACCGATAACATCTGTTATCGTGGTCAACAGAACTGTTGAAGATACTGCGGGGTCGCTACCGAAACGTTGAAGCAAGAGTGGGATACCCGCGCCAAATAAGCCTGCAACGACCATATTGATAATCATTGCCAGCGCGATGACGACCCCAAGAACGGGGGTTTTAAACCAGAATGCGGCCATAAATCCAATGATTACGGCGAATAAAAATCCATTCACAATACCAACAAGCGTTTCCTTCCAGATAACGCGCATTGTGTTTGTTCCCGTAATTTCATTGGTCGCAATCGCGCGGACAGCGACGGTCAGAGCTTGCGTTCCTGCGTTGCCTCCCATAGAGGCTACGATAGGCATCAGGACGGCCAAGGCTACTATTTGTTCAATCGTGGCATCAAAGAAGGAAATGACGATGGACGCTAAAATAGCTGTCAGTAGATTGATAAATAACCAACGAAAGCGCGTGCTTGTTGTGGACATAACGGCGCGGTACAAGTCACCAGAGTCCACACCTGCAAGTTTCAGGAGATCTTCTTGCGCTTCTTCGTCAATAACATCAACAATATCATCAATAGTAATAACACCGATCAATCGCTCAGAATCATCGACGACAGGTGCAGAAACGATGTTTTCTCGACGGAACATGCGCGCGACATCTTCCTGATCTGTTTCCGCTGATATGGGGTGTGTTTCATCAAGAGTAAGGTCTTTTAATTTCTCTGTCCTTTTGGCGCGCACGATACGGCTGAGGGGGATTTCACCAGTAAGGTGATGCGCAGGGTCAATAATAAAAATGTCAAAAAAATCTTCCGGCAAATTATCGGCTGCTGTTCGTAAGTAATCTAGTGTTTTACCAACTGTCCAGAATTCAGGAATCGAAACGAGTTCACGGCGCATCAATCGTCCGGCGCTATCCTCTGGGAAATTCAGGCCTTCTTCGAGCGCAAGCCGTGTTTTGGCAGAGAGCTTTCTAATGATTTCCTGCTGAAAGTCCGGCTCTAGTGGTTCAATCAATAAGAGCGCATCATCACTTTCAAGCTCTGAAATCATTTGCGCAACGCGTGCTGCAGGTATATCAGAAAGGTAGGAGCGGCTGAGTTCAGGATCTATTTCTGTGAAGATGATCGGGTTAAGTGCATCGCTATACATGGATAGCAGCTCTTGGCGATCTTCATATTTAATCTTACTAAGGAGTTCTGCGCTATCCGCTACGCTTAAATCATCAAGGGCAGCATGAACGGTGTCAGAATCTTGCGAACGCGTTGCTTCGACGATCTCTTTAATTTGATCGTCAGGAAGGCGGTATCTTGCATCCTCTGATGGGATATCTGTGTTTTCAGAGGATTCTATGTCCATGTTTTCTGCGTTCGCCATGTACAAACAACCAATCTATAAAAAATAATGATAGTTTTCAGGCGAATTATAAGCACCCTTTGTAATACTTACCAGTGAGGTAAGGCGATTAAGGGTGCTTATGCACGTTTGTTATTATGCGCTTTTGATCAGGCGGTGTGTGATGTTGTCTGTCATCGCATCATCAAATATCTGTGACCCCACAGTCGCCAGTGCTGTCATGTTGATAATTCCGCGTGTTGTGGTCGCAGGTGTAAGAATATGCGCAGGGCGTGCGGCACCGAGTAATATCGGGCCAATACTGACACCATCAGAGAATGTTTTGACCATGTTGAATGATATATTCGCAGATTCAACATTAGGCATAATGAATAAGTTCGCCTGACCTGTTAGTTGTGAGTTCGGCATAATGCGTTGGCGAATGGCTTCAGATAAGGCCGTATCGGCTTGCATTTCACCATCAATCTCAAGCTCCGGATCACGGCGTCTGATATCTGCGTATGCTGCGCGCATTTTCTCGGCTGATTTACAATTAATCGTACCAAAGTTTGAATGCGATAGGAGGGCGACTTTTGGACGAATGCCAAAGCGTCTAACTTCTTCGGCAGCCAAAAGTGTCATTTCTGAAATTTGCGCGATTGTCGGGTCGGTATTGATCTGTGTGTCACAGAAGAAATACGTACCACGTGAAATCAAAAGCGGACTAAGCGCTGCTGGCGTTTCAACGCCTGGTTTCAGACCGATAATGTCGATAATATCTTCAAGGTGGTTGTGGAATTGCCCTTGTGTCCCACAAAGAACGGCATCAGCGGCATCTTTGTAAACCATTAGCGCACCAATAACAGTTGCCTTTGTTCTCAGAACTGTTTTTGCATCATCTGGCGTTAAACCTCGGCGTTCCATCACATTGTGATAGGCTTCCCAATATTCACGGTAACGCGGGTCATCTTGCGGGTCAACGAGATCAAAGTCTTTGTTTGGTTCCATACGAAGACCAAGTTTTTCAATACGCTCACGCACGACAGTTTCGCGTCCAATCAATGTTGGTTTTGCGAGATGTTCATCAAGAACGATCTGTGTTGCCTGCAATACACGTTCTTCTTCACCTTCACAATAAACAACACGTTTGGGGTTTTCTTGCGCGCGCGCATAGATAGGGCGCATCACAAGTTGAGAGCGGAAGAAGTATTGCTGTAATTTATGTTCATACGCTTCGAAATCATCAATAGGGCGCGTTGCCACACCACTTTCCATCGCTGCTTTTGCAACGGCAATGGGTAAATCAACGATCAGACGTGGATCAAAGGGCTTTGGAATAAGGTAGTCACGTCCAAATGATAGGCTTTCATCGTTGTAAACCGCAGTTACTTCAGCGGTCGCCTCTTTTCTGGCGAGTTCAGCAATAGCCTTAACACAAGCGAGCTTCATTTCTTCGTTAATTGTTGTGGCACCAACATCCAGCGCACCGCGGAAAATGAAAGGAAAACATAAAACGTTATTCACCTGGTTCGTGTAGTCCGAACGACCGGTACAAACGATGGCATCTGGTTTCGCTTCGTAAGCATCTTCGGGCATAATTTCCGGTGTAGGATTCGCCAAAGCCATAATAAGTGGTGCATCGGCCATGGTGGATACCATCTTTTTATTCATAACGCCCGGACCGGAAAGGCCCAAGAACACATCCGCGCCATCAATAGCGTCTTCCAGCGTGCGTGCGTTTGTCTTTGATGCAAAGGCGGCTTTTTGTTTATCCATACCGTCTTCGCGGCCTTCATAAACAACGCCGTTACGATCACACACAGTAATGTTTTCACGTTTCAAACCGGCGTGAACAAGAAGGTTAAGGCAGGCGATAGCAGATGCGCCGGCCCCAGAAGCAACAAGGCGGATATCTTCGATATTCCGCCCAGAGTGATGAATCCAATTTGTAAATGCTGCTGTCACAATAATCGCCGTACCGTGCTGATCATCGTGGAAAACAGGAATGTTCATGCGCTCTTTAAGTCTTCTTTCGAGTTCGAAACATTCCGGTGCTTTGAAATCTTCTAGATTGATACCACCATATGTTGGCTCTAATGAGGCAATAATATCGACAAGCTTATCAACGTCTGTTTCATCAATTTCTACATCGACAGAATCAATGTTAGCGAATTTTTTGAACAGAATGGACTTACCTTCCATCACAGGCTTGGAGGCAAGCGCACCAAGATTACCAAGGCCAAGAACCGCCGTACCGTTAGAAATAACCGCAACCAGGTTACCGCGCGATGTATAGTCATAAGCTGTTAAAGGGTCATTCGCGATTTCCTCACAAGGGGCTGCCACACCAGGGGAATAAGCGAGCGCGAGGTCACGCTGTGTTGCCATGTCTTTTGTGGCGCGCACTGCAATTTTACCAGGCGTCGGGTGAGAGTGGTAATATAGAGCACTTTGTCTAAATGCTTCTTGTTCTTCTTTCTTGCCCATCAGTCTTTATTCCGTTTTTTGTGAATATTATCGTCGTTAATATAATTCTTTTCATTCGGTTGTTTGTCGCCAATTTTGGTGCGGCCGAGAGGATTTGAACCTCCACGAGTGTTACCTCACAAGATCCTTAGTCTTGCGCGTCTACCAATTCCGCCACGGCCGCATACAAAAAAAGTGTACAAAACCACCGAATTTATTAGTCGTGAGGAATAACAAATCTTTATGTATAGGGCAAGTCAGGAAAGCATTGCGGCGCAATAAAAATAATGCTTATTAGTCAGCTATGGTTGAGTTTCTTATTGAAAAAGATGTTGTACCTTATGAATATGCTGTTGGCCGCATGGAAAAATGCGTAGCAGATATTCGTAATGCGCATAGCTCGGAGACTGTATGGCTGCTCGAACATCCATCGTTATACACGGCAGGGACGAGTGCGAATGATGCAGACCTTCTTGACGCGCAGTTTCCTGTTTTCAAAACAGGGCGCGGCGGCGAATACACGTATCACGGGCCGGGACAACGTGTTGGCTATGTGATGCTCGACCTGAAAAAGAGACAATCAAAACCTGATGTCAGGCATTATGTATGGTCATTGGAAGAATGGATTATTCAAACACTCGCCGTATTTGATGTAAAAGGAGAGCGCAGAGAAGGTCGCGTCGGTATATGGGTTGTAATGCCCGACGGCTCGGAAAGTAAAATTGCGGCGATTGGCGTGCGGATTCGTAAATGGGTGACGTATCACGGTATAGCGATTAATGTGAATCCCGATTTGTCGCATTTTGGTGGTATCGTACCATGCGGTATTGCCGATCATGGCGTCACGAGCCTGCATGATTTAGGTAAGAACATAACGATGACCGAACTTGATCAGGTGTTGCGCGATAAGTTTGACACTATTTTTTAATCCGCGGCGATTTGTGTCAGGTTGCTTTGTGCAAAATCAGTGCAAAAATTAATCATGTCATTACACTGTGATTTAAAGGCTTCGTAATTATTGTTTTTTATGCCGCTCTGCTCATCCATATAGAGTGCTCGGTTAATCTCTATCTGTACGCTGTTTTTACCGCGTGTGGGTTGTGAATATCGCGCGGTCAATTCTACGCCTTTAAATGGGTCGTTGATTGTTGTGGTATAGCCTAAATCTGTCCAGAAGGTTTTTAATGCGCGCATGAAATCACGGCTACAGCTTTGCCCGTCCAGATCACCCAAAACGATATCACTGGCCTTTGGTTTCCCGTCAAGAATACTCCGCGCGCGTTTCGGGTAAGCGCTACTGGAGGGCATAGAATGTAAATTAATATGCCAGAACTGCCCGTGATTATAATATGCCTCATTTAAGGCGGTGCACAGCGTGTCATGATACGGATCGTAATACGTCTCAAGACGGTTCATAATTTCATCAGGTGAGAGATCACGATGATAGATAGGCATTCCCGGCCTTATGATACGCCCGATTAACCCAATGCCCGAATCTGACCTGTGTGATGGCGCAATGACACCCAGTTGATCCTCCGGCCAAGTGCCATCAAACAAATTTTCGTCGATGTCATCGCGCGCGCGGTTCACATCAATGTAACTGCGTGGGAATAGGGCGCGAAGCAGCAACGCGCCACAATCAGGGGCGTTTGCAAATAAATCATCGACGTATGCGTCTTCAATACGTTTGAGTGATTTGAAATCGCAGCCATAACCAAAATCATCGGGGTAGATATTGCCGCTATGAGGGGAATCGAAAATAACGGGCAACGCATTTTCAGGGCTGCGGAGCTCCAGAATGTTATCTATTGTGATATTTTTGCCCATGAAGTCGTCTTTTGCGCCTGTTCCATATTGTGTTTTAGTCTGCCACCTTTTAGGTATAAAGGCTAACTGTAAATATATTACCAAAAGGCAAAACAATGTTTGATATACGCGCCATCCGCAAAGAGCCGGATTTTTTTGATAAAGGCTGGGCAAGACGTGGTCTTGATGCCCAAACGCCTGCCATCTTGAAACTAGATGAAGATCGTCGCTCGGTTCAAACATCGTTGCAGGAATTGCAAGCCAAGCGGAATGAAGAATCCAAAAAGATTGGTCAGATCAAAAAAGAAGGCGGCGATGCACAGGCGCAAATGGATGCCGTTGCCGCGATTAAAGATCAAATGGGCGACCTTGAGGATAAAGAGCGCGCCTTGGCGGACGAGCTGAAAGATTTGCTCTCTGGTTTGCCGAACCTCATGAGTGATGAGGTGCCCGACGGCGCGGATGAGGATGATAATAAGGAAATCCATAAATGGGGGGAGATTAAATCTCTTAAAGGCCCCGATCACGTCGAAATCGGTGAAGCCCTCGGCATGATGGATTTTGAAACGGCGGCGAAAATGTCCGGTGCGCGCTTTACTTTACTCTCTGGTGGTTTGGCACGGCTCGAACGTGCGCTCGCGCAATTCTTCCTTGATACCCATACGCAGGATCATGGCTATACGGAAGTATCTCCACCATTATTGGTGCGTGATGAAGCTATGTATGGCACAGGGCAGTTGCCGAAATTTGGCGAGGATAGTTTCAAAACGGATACAGATCATTGGTTGATTGCGACCTCTGAAATTTCACTAACCAACATCGTTGCGGATGAAATCGTGGAGGAAGAATCTCTACCGCGTCGTTACACCGCCTTCACGCCGTGTTTCAGATCAGAAGCTGGGTCTGCGGGTAAGGATACACGCGGGATGCTGCGCCAGCACCAATTCTATAAGGTAGAAATGGTCGGTGTGACGACCCCTGAGAAATCAGAGGAAGAGCAAGAACGCATGTTAGGCTGCGCGGAGGCCGTGTTGAAAAAACTCGAACTACCGTTCCGCACTGTGGTTCTGTGTTCCGGTGATACGGGCTTTGGCGCGATTAAGACTTACGACATAGAGGTCTGGCTGCCGGGGCAGGAAACATATCGCGAGATTTCATCTGTCTCTAACTGTGGCGACTTCCAAGCCCGCCGTATGAATGCCCGTACCCGCCCGAAAGGCGAGAAGGAAACGCGCTTTGTGCATACGCTCAACGGTTCCGGCGTGGCGGTGGGGCGTGCCCTGATCGCGGTGATCGAGAATTACTACGACCCGACTGATGGCGGCATTTTCGTGCCCGACGTCCTCAAACCCTATATGGGCGGTGTCGAAAAAATCGTGAAGGGATAGATTATGTCTCTTTTTTATGAACAGCTTGAAATGCTCAAAGAAACAGGCGAGTTAGCTTGTTTTTATCGTGATGTTCAGGCGAGTTCTGATGACATCACAGGGATATTGTTAGATTTCAACGAGGATTGGGTGCTTATTGATTCAATAGGTACATCTGATGGATCAACTAATGGTGTTTCTGTTTTACAAACACAAGAATTAACGCAAGTTAGGTGGAATAGTGCAACAAACCAGAGCCTGAAAACTCTAATGCAGAGAAATCACAAAAAAACCAACCATCAAAAGATAGATATAAAGTCACGCGAGACTATACTTGCGAGTGTTCAAAAACAATATGAGTATTTGTGCATTTTTCTTGACGATACGAAACCTGATACTTGTTATATAGGCAAAGTGATTGATATTGATGTAGGCGAGGATACAGACTCTGGCTGTATTCTGTTTGATGAATACCCGACGCTTTATTCTAGGGATATTAGTAGGTCTCTTTTTAAATTAGAAGAGATAACTCGTGTTGATGCTGGAGCCCCGTATGAAGAGGGCATTAATATTTTAGCTAAGGAATATCAGAAAGACTAGCCCATGAAAAAATGGATTGAGCGCTTATTCCCCGTCGATGAGCTGATAGACACCGTTAAACGGTTCCCGCTCTCGGTGGCGTGTGCGCTTGCCATGTTTGTTCTGGCCTTTCTTTTGACGCATAATTTTATGCCCGGCAAAGACGAGTGGTTAGGTCGCTTGTTTGCGGTTTTGGGCTGTCTTTATTTGTGGTTCGGTATTTCAAAGTTAATCGCGGAAAGCCAAAGCCTAAACGCAGGAAAGCAATTGGTCATCAATATAATTGTCGGCGGTGCGATATTCGTGTTGCTGTGGTTTTCTTCACTTTGGGCGATACATCTGGCGTTTGTCCTTCCTGCTTTGTTGCTTGGCATTATGTTCGCGCCATACTTAACGAGCGGGGATGATGTCTCATTCTGGTTCTTCAACCGCGTCATGTGGTTTGGCGTGATTGTGTCTTATGTTGCCCTTTTTATGTTTGCGGGCGGGCTTTCGATTGCGCTGGCGGCGATTCAGATGCTGTTCGAGATTAAGATCGGGCATAAATTGTATAGTGATCTTTGGCTGTTTGCATCGTTTGTGTTGGGGCCATTATATGCTCTGTCATGGGTGCCGAAAAACTTTGTTTTTACCGAAGAGGATTGCCATGATCCACCGGGGCTGCGCTTTATTGCAAACTGGATCACCGTGCCGATGGTGTTTGTCTATCTGCTGATCTTGTACGCGTACTTCGTTAAAATCATGGTGACGGGTGAAGTGCCTAACGGGTTGCTTGCCTTTATGATTACCGGTTTTGCGGGCGTGGGGATTGTGACATATTTGATTGCATGGCCAATGCGGGAAAGCGGAACGCCGCAGTTACGTTTATTTTATAAAATCTTCTTCCCGATGCTGTTGATTCCTGTGGGCTTTCATTTTTATGCGATTTGGGAACGTATAAGCACGTACGGCATTACCGAACAACGTTATGTTGTTTTGCTGTCTGCGCTTTGGTTTGCAATTATGGCCTTTAGCAATACGATGAGCCGTATTCCCATCAAGGCCATTCCTGCGACTTTGTGCATACTTATGATTTTTGCCTCTTTTGGCCCGTGGGGCGGGGTGAATATTTCGGGGATGAGCCAGTTTTCCCGTTTGGAAAAATTGCTCGTGAAACATGAAATTCTGAAGGATGGAAGAATTGTTGAAGCTGAACAAGATATTTCATTAAAGGATCGTCAGAGCATAAGTTCTATCCTTGATTATCTCTGTCGTTCTGAACGGGACGAATTTATCGAGGCTTGGTTCATTAAGGAGAACCAAAAAAAATGGTCATGCGGAAGCGGACGCAACCTGACTGCGCAGATGGGTTTTGATTATGTTAGTAAATATGGCAAAAGCCGCGCGAACACCCCGCAGTCAGAGCGTTTTAATCTCTATCCCAAGGGCAAAAATTATGTGCAGGTAAAGGGTTATGATGTCTTGGTCAGTAATCTCAATGTGTATGCGCGGCGCGGCGCGAATGACGAGCCTTGGTCACAGGACAGAAAAGTCGGTGATGATTACGTTTTGAAACTGGAATTTGATGAGCCTTGGATGAGCGTACAGCTTGATACGTATGAGCCTATCCGTGTTGATATGCATGATTATATTGCGGGTAAAATTGATTTAAAGCCTAATGACTTGAAAACTATGTATATCGAAGGTGAAACTCCGAATATTGACTATAGAATCAGATTTCGATCAATTCGCGGGAAAGTTATAAAAGAAGAGCCGCAGATCGATAATCTAAGTTTTGATTTTCTATTCAGGATCAAGGAATGAACACACAGGCCGTCAATAAACGTATCAGACTGATCATGGAACTGCGTACGCAGGGCATCACCGATACGGATGTGTTAAGCGCGATAGAGCGTGTGCCGCGCGATTATTTCGTGCCTGCTCATTCGCAAGACCAAGCATGGGAGAATATCCCGTTGCCCATCGGTCTCGGCCAAACGATCAGTCAACCCTATGTCGTGGCATTCATGAGCCAAGCCCTTAAAATATCTGATCGGGACAAAATTCTTGAAATTGGTACGGGATGTGGGTATCAGGCGGCGATATTGGCGTATCTGGCACGGCGGGTTTATTCGATTGAACGTCATAAAAACTTGCTGAAAGAGGCTGAACATCGATTTACGCAGCTGAAAATCAGAAATATTACCGCGATTGCTGCCGATGGTATGAAAGGTTGGCCTACGATTAACGGCATTGATCAGGCGCCGTTTGATAAAATCATCGTCACTGCCGCCGCGCGCGAGAAGCCGCCCCAAGCTTTACTCGATCAAATCAGGGTTGGTGGCATGATGATCATTCCTGTTGGTGGCGTGGGAGAGCAAATTCTCAAGCTTTATAAACGCGAGAGCGTGGACACGTACGCTGTACGTGATGTTCTGCCTGTGCGCTTTGTACCGTTGCTGCCTGATGTGACGGACGATAAGAACGATGTGGGCGCTGTTGTAAATTCATAATGACCATTCCATTTTAGATGTGTATCATGTCCTCATGAGCGTTCGTCTTATATCTCTAGTCTTTATATCTATCTTCTTGGCATCCTGCGGGGGGCATCCGCCTGCGCCTGTGGTTCAGTATGGGCAATCAAGCGGAGCAGGGAGTGCGGGGGTTCATGCCGTTGCGCAAGGGGATACGCTTTATAGTGTTGCAAACAGATATCGTCTGCCGATGCGTGATATTGCTGTTTTAAACAAAATGAAAGCGCCTTTTAAACTGTATGAAGGGCAGCGATTAAAGTTACCACCACCGCGGGAATATAAAGTGCAAGGCGGGGATACGCTTTATGGTGTCTCGCGTATGTTTGCTGTAAACTCATCCGAAGTGGCACAAATGAATGATATTCGTTCGCCCTATGTTTTGAAAACGGGACAGGTTTTGCGTTTACCGTCTGTGATTAAGAAAGCCAAGGCGGTCAAATCAAAGGCACCTATTACGAAAACGGCTTTAAAAGCGCCGCCGCCAAAGGTGGAGCAAACGACGTTGGCCAAAGCGGCGCCCATAGCACAACCGAAGCCAAAACCTGCTGTGATAAAAGATGGTGTGCCTTTGCCGCAATCCAAGCCTTGGCGCGGAACGAAAGCTAATCCTGTCAAGATTGCCAAAGTAAATACGAAAACCCCGAAACGATCATCCAGTAAGTTTCTACGGCCCGTAAAAGGAAAAATCATATCGGGCTTCGGGCCGAAAAAAAGCGGACTTCATAACGATGGTATCAATATTGCGGCAGCACGTGGGACGTCTGTTAAATCTGCGGAGAACGGCGTGGTGGTTTATGCGGGCAACGCGTTGAAGGGATCGGGGAATTTGATTCTTATTCGTCATGAAAATCAATGGATGACCGCTTATGGGCATTTAGAAACAATTAATGTGCGTAAAGGGCAGACTGTTCGCCGCGGAACTGTGATTGGCAAAGTCGGGTCAACAGGATCGGTGTCCAAGCCTCAGCTACATTTTGAGGTTAGGCGCGGTACTTCTGCCTTAAACCCAACAAAATATATGGGGTAAACTAAATTATGTTTGATCTTATTTTTGATGCTCTTTTTGCATGGAATCAAATTGGCCTTTTGCTCATGGGGACTGTGTTCATTCTCATCGGTGGGGGGATTGTCGGATATGAATTGTATTGGCGTATCAAATCTACAAAAATTAAGGCGCGCATCACAGGCATTAAGGTAACGCGACAAGCCAAAAACAAAAGCACCCTGAAGAAGAAAGAAGACGAAACGGAAGAAGAAAGTGAAACGCTTTCTGAGAGTTTTAAAAAAGAACCTGTGGCATCATCATTTGGTATGCTGTTCGTGCTGTTATTTATTGGCTTACCTTTGGTGTTTTCGGGGGTCGGCGCCTACATGGGATATACCTATTTGAATTTAACTCAAACGGGGGAATACGCGCAGGCCAAGGTCGTTAGAAATGACAGTAGTTACGATAGCGAAAACGGAACATCGTATAAGGCTGTTTTGAAGTTCACAGATCACCAAGGAAAAACCTGGGAAGTAAAAGACACGATAAGCTACGGTAATTCACCATCATTCAAAAAAGGTACGCAAATTGGCGTTTATTATCGCGCGGATGATCCCAAGAAATTCGTTATCGACGATTTCTGGCATAACATGGCTTTATCTCTCATTTTCTTTTTCTTTGGTTTTGCTTTTATTGGCATTATGGCCTTCGTTTCCCTTTTGAATACAAGGCAGAACCAATCAAACGAAACCGATCACAAAGACGGCAAGAAGCCTAATTTTGCGAATGAAGTTTATTATGCGGTTTTTGAATATCAGGCGCCTAATGGCAATCGCATGGAAAAGACGAGTGAATCGGGATCAAACTCGCTGTTAGGGAACATGCCCGGGCGGCGTGTTACCGTAATGACTGTCTCTTATACACATCTGACGCTGCCGACGA
>CAXHFH010000003.1:0-51724 GCA_964015995.1 uncultured Alphaproteobacteria bacterium | reverse complement strand
CTCAGACGTCTCGTGGGCTCGGAGATGTGTATAAGAGACAGACCAAGACGCCACACCCGTTTTATCGTAGTTGTAATTCACAGCCGGATAATATTTCTTACCTTTTATCGTATAGGGGGAGCCGACTTTGTATTTACCCTGACTTTTTACTTTGCTCGCAGTCATTTTCTTACCAAAATGGGATGCAAGTTCAATGCGCGCGCACCCCCCTATCGAAAACATAACGAGCATTAATGTTAATAAACGGAGATAGTTGGAATAACGTTGTACGTGCATTTGAACTCCAGTGTATTGACGTATTTATTGTGCCGCAATCTGATCGGCAAGAAGGCCAACGGACGTGGCAAAATAAGTGGAATTGTTCCAGCGCATAATCACACTATAATTGTGGTATGCTAAATAGGCTGGTCCATCCAGTCCATCAGGCGCAACGACAGCCGCTTTCATGCCAGCAACCACGGGGATTGGCTCCCCGCCTAGTAACGTAACGCCCATGTTCTTCCATGTTTGTAAGTCACGCTTTATCTTTTTACCAATTTGATCTTTTTTAATATGAGGTGGTAATTTCACGCGGCGGCCCCAACGCTCATCTTCCTTCCAACCATTTTTCTTTAAGTAATTTGCGCTAGATGCGAACACATCAGGCAAGCTTGTCCAGATATCTCGCTTACCATCACCATTACCGTCCACGGCCAGGCTTTTAAAGCTGGAGGGCATGAATTGGTTCTGCCCCATAGCGCCAGCCCATGACCCCTTCATATTTTCATGACTGATATGACCTTCGTCGAGAATTTTGAGAGCGTTGATAAGCTCACCCCTGAAATACTTACTTCTACGACCATCATACGCTAATGTCGCGAGCGCCGGGACAACGCCAAATCCGCCTGTATTGTTGCCGTAGCTTGTCTCTATACCCCAGAGTGCAACAATATATTGCGCGGGAACACCGTATTCTTTGGCGGTTTTCTCAAGCAATTCCTTATGTTTTTTATATAACCGCCTGCCTTGTTGGATACGGGCATCGGTAATAACGCGCTTTTTGTATTTTGCAAAGGTCATGGTGCCTTCGGGCTGCTTCCGGTCCAGCTCTATGATACGCGGAATTGGTCTAACCCCAGCCATTGCTTTATCAACGACGTCATCGGAGATACCCTTGTTTTTAGCCTCTTTCTTAAATTCTTTTACCCATGATTCGAAGGATTCTTCGTTAGCCTGCGATGTGCTTGATGAAAAAATCAGAGATAATGTACATATAAGTAAGAAAAACCGTAAAAAATGCGTCATAAAAATTCCTATTCGTGCGAATCGTCTTCGTAAAGTCTCGACATGATCTCAAAGATAAATGCCGTGCTCCATCCAAACAAGATAAAACCATTGGCAGATTGAAAAGAACTCACAAGACACCAATTTTCGGATAAAACGATGTCACCAAATCTGACTGTTGTGAATGCTTATGTCGAAAAATAAAGCGCTTCTTCTAGTGTTGGTAAAACATTAACCCATAAATAAAATATAGCCCACAGCCATATTTGTACGATATGTACGACGAACACGCCCAAAACAGACCAGCATGGGTATCTTCCAATGTCTTTTAAATGTTAGGCGCGCCGCGTTAGAGGCGTTCCCAATCCAGCGAATAAGAACATCCAAAAAAATGGCATGAATAATGACAGTTACACAAATTAAAACCGTGCCAATGAACAATTGTGGAAAAAACATTTAACGGAACCTGTGTTTTTTAAATTTTAGGACTAGACAGACCACTATAATAATCGCTACAAAATGAACCTTATTCAATGCTAAATCACATTAAAGCCGGACAGATGGCAGAGTGGTTGAATGCACCGGTCTTGAAAACCGGCATGGGTGCAAGCCCATCCAGGGTTCGAATCCCTGTCTGTCCGCCATTTTTAGATTATTTTATATTTAGTTGTTCAACGCTTACGTCACCATCAAATATGGTAACGAAAGAATTTTCGGGCACTTCAATCCATTTATCGCTGTCACGATCAAGTGGTTCAGATACGATAATAACGCCGTTTTCAGAGAGTGTTGCCCCATCATCACCTATATCTTCCAAGCAAGATCTATCTTTAGAATAGAATTGGGTTTTTATAACTTCATCTCCGGATGCGTATCTAATGGTATAAATTTTTTCACCGTCCGTAACCGCGCATGACAGGTTAACGCCAATATCTAACCCAGCATCACGCTGAGCCTGTTCTATTTGGCTGATCATTTTTTCGATGGCGGCCTTTGGATTATCTTTCAAGCCATAAGTGAGGGCTAGGTAAAAGCATGTCTCGCTATCTGTTGTGCCTTCAATTTGGGGATATAAGTCAGCTCTGATTTCGTATTGCAACGTTCTTTTTAATTCAGAAAAATGGTTTACATCGCCATTATGTTGGAATAGCCAGTTTTTATATTTAAATGGGTGAGAGTTACTGCGCTGTACTTTACCGTTTGTACTCGCCCTGATATGTCCGAAGAAAATATAAGCTTCGGTCTGTCTGCAGATTTCATGGAGGTTTTGATCATTCCAGGCTGGTTGTGCGTCTTTGAAGATACCGGGTTCATCATGGCGCTTGTTGTACCACCCTATTCCGAAACCATCGCCATTCATTGCCCATAAGCTGCCATCAGCTCTAAAGTGCATTTCTGCCTCGATTGATTGTTCAACGAGTGAATGCGATGGCTTTGTGACCAATTCGTCTAGAAAAATTTTGTCCCCTGTGTATGCAATCCATCTGCACATAATATTCACCCTTTTTGAATGTTAATAAATTGTTTTTATCATTGGAGATTTTATAACAATGGCGATCCCGATAGGACTCGAACCTATAACCCCCTGCTTAGAAGGCAGGTGCTCTATCCGGTTGAGCTACGGGACCATATATATGCCAATGCCTAAAGTGCAAAAATAGTGCACTAAAATCAAGCTTTTTATATCCATATATGATGAAACTGCAAGCAAAAGTTTTACAGGCATCTTTCATAATTACGACGATATTAAAATTACATGGGTGAAAGAAAACCTACCCGAGGATCTTTTATTCTTGGACACGCTGGAATGCTTGGTCTTCGAGTAGGGCTAGGTTTGTTCGCTTGGCGGCACGTATTTGAAATTATCACCATAATTTCGTGGTTTAATACGTCTCGTTTGCTCTGGCTGGACAGCATAGCTCCACCCTTTATCCTCGGCAAAAGCTACGGCGTCTTCACTGGTTTTGAATTTCAATTTAACCTGATTGAGTGTGTCACCAGATTCTGTCCAACCCATCAATGGTTCGGCCTGACGTTTACTGTTGGTTTCATATTCTAAAACCCAGTCGCCATTTTTGCCACGACCTGACTGCATTGCACTTTTACTGGGCTTATATATTGTGACGTCCATGTTGTATCCTATGTACCTTACGATTCATCAATGTAGAAATTTAGTGGATTTTAAAAGTTGTTACCAGCGATAAATGCGCGCGGCAATGAATGTTACAACTATACCAAATAAGGCGTAAGGCATAACATGATATACAAAAATATGTCCGAAATCTTCGGCTCCGCATACTATTCTAAGTGCCAGATACCCTAAGCCGCCAATAGATAGAACATTCATCAAGCCCATAAGATAAGGATGGGTGGTTTTTCCTTTATGCGATAAAAATAAAATTGTTACAGCGGGGATAACACCAAATATGATAGCCCCCACATAACAAAGATGCCAATGCATGATTGGAAAATTATAGGTTTCAAAAACAGCTTTCGTCCCGAGCCATAGTAACAATACACCCGCCAAAGAAAATGGAATAGCAACGATCCAGCTTTGCCCCCTGATATCTGGGCTACATAACCACGATGAGCAAAAGGCGGCACTCATCGACATACTAAACACAAGTAATATTTCGAACACAAAGATTGATTCAAACATTTTATCGGCAATATCACCACGAAAACCAATAAGAACAATTGCAATAGACAGATAAATGGATGCAAATACGAGCCAAGGTAAAATCCGCATAAGCGGATGGCGCATCGGCTTACACTCAACTAACTCTTCAGAGAGAGAGGCTATAAGGCTGTCTGTTGTGTTGTCTGTATTACCCATTTTTAATCCAGTATATCCTTTAATTTTCCTGCGGTTCTGTGCGCGGATACTTTGACGGCGGAAACGCTCATATCCATCTCTTTTGCGACTTCTTTGGCGCTATACCCCTCTATCTTCATAAGCCTGAAGATTTTTTGTTGCTTATCCGGCAGGCTTTCCATTGCTGCTTCTATATCCTTTAATTCGCCAGCATGCTCGTTTTTGGTTACATTGTTTGAAAATATTTCAGAATTTTCGTGCGTAACTTCTTTCACGTTTTTATGTTTGTAATGCTTTCGAAGGAAATCTGTGCGTCTAAATTGAATAATAGCATTTAACCACGGTTTAAATGAACGATCAGAGCTATATGAATTTAATGACTTATGGACAGAAATGAGAACTTCTTGAGTGATGTCTTCAACCCAATCGGGGTTGGCAAGGCTATTGCTGATACGCATTTTTATGTATGGAACCATTTCAGAGAGTAAACGATTATAGGCGCGTTTATTACCAGATTGTGACTGAACTGCAAGTTCGTTCCAGATATCACCTTGAGATTTTTGCTGATCATCGTTTGCGATGCTCATAGGCCCTCTTCTATCAGCGGGGTAATGGTCGGAGCGAGAGGATTCGAACCTCCGACCCCCTGTTCCCAAAACAGGTGCGCTACCAGGCTGCGCTACGCTCCGTAACCATTGGAATATAGGTTATTAAACGATGAATATAAAAACAGCAAGAGAATATAGCAATATTTTATATTTTATATGTTCTGTTTTATGTCTGAAAAGGCTGTTTATTCCTCAATGTTAAAAAATGTGTGAAGAATGCGATCACCTTCGTGGATGCTGAGCCTTTCAGATTCCCCGCCTGCAAGCTCTAAAACCGCGGTTACCGTTCTTTTGGATTTTATTGGTTCTAAGCTTTCGGGTTCTGCGTTTATGTGGATGTGATCAATGGTGCCATCATTGCGTATAAACAGCATATCTAGTGGCACGAGTGTATTTTTCATCCAGAATGACCTAACGCGGTCATCTGAGAACAAAAACAGCATTCCTGTCATGGGGGGGATTTCTGTCCTAAACATCATACCTTTGCGTAATTCGTGCGGTCTTTTAGCAATCTCAACATTTAGGTTAATAGTCTTGCCTGTTTTTGTTTGAATGATAATGTTTTCAGATGGCAGCTTTTGGGGGGCGTGTGGTTCCACGATTTTAACCCCTTTAAGGGGAGGCGGAATTTTAATGGGTGTTTCTGATATTTGAACTACAGTCGGCGTTTCGGTTTGATGAGCAGGATTATACATGAAGAAAAGAACGGCCAGTCCGGCAATAATAATCACGCCGTAGATTATTGTTTTCTTCATAGCATTCATTTTTAAAGATAATCCTTAGTTAACTGTCACTCGTATCCATATTTTGAAGATCATTAACAAGCGATTCGTAAGTAATCATACCGTGATATTTTCCCTTTTCATCAACGACACATAAAGGCTCTCCTCTCTTCGTGAGTTGGCTTACGCCTTCCCATATCGGATCATCGAGTCTGACTTTTGTTGGCTTTCTCTCCATCAGATCGTAAACAGGTAAAGGCATTACCTTATTAAGGCGTTTAGCAATTCCCGGTGCTGCTTCTATCTTCATGTCGATTTGTACGTCGCCGGATGTTACGACTGAAACAGGGATTAGGTTTTTTAATAATATATTTTTAGAAAATATGCCGATGAAATCGCCTTCATCATCAAAGATGGCGGCGGTTTTAACGCCCTCTTTATCCATCGTTCGCAAAACATTTTCAACAGTGTCATTGGCAGACGCTGTTACATTCTTTCTATCAATCGCAGAGTAGCAAGGCATGATGAATTCCTCTAAAGCTAGGTTGGGGCGGCGTGTATACGACGTACCTACTCATTATCGGTATTATCAGTCTCCATGCTAGCTAAAAAATCAATTACGGCCTTATATGCACCGAAATTGTAGAGATCATTGTGCCCTGCCTGTGGAAACTCTTTGAACGTTTTGGGATGATTAGCAGAATCGAAAAGTTTTTGAGCCGAAGATATGGGGATGGTTCTGTCTTTTTTACCATGGATAATGAATAGCGGAAATGTAACAGAGCCAATTTTTTCAGTATTCATATATCGATCTTTCAGCAATAAATTAACTGGCATAAAGAAATATCGACTTGATGCGCGTTCGTATAGGCTAGCAAACGGGGATTCCAGAATGAGTGCTTTGACTGGAAATTCTGTTGCCATTTGAACCGCAGGGCCAGAGCCAATGGATTCACCATAAATCACAATATTATCAGTACTGATTTTTTGTTTATTGATTAGCCAGTTAATCTGCGCACGAGCATCGAGATAAATCCCCTCTTCGGTTGGCTCACCGCTATTACCACCATACCCTCGGTATTCTGCAAGCAATACGCCATAGCCAGCCTGCAAATAGTGAATAGCTTTGTGTGCGCGATGTCCGTAATGCCCTGCATTCCCATGGAAATAGATCATCACAGGTTTTCCTGTAATAGATGGCGGAAAATACCAACTTTCAATTTCCTGCCCATCCCTAGATACCACATTCACAATTTCTACGCCGTTCACTAATGGCGGTTTGTTTTTGTCAGGAAAGTACATCATAGAACGTTGCATGAAATATAATGCGCTACAAAACAGAGCGTAAAAAAGGACTATTCCCAAGATCAGGTTCATAAGGCCTTTATTCATTTTTTATCTTCAGGTTTTTTAGAAATTCAATAATGTCTTCACGGGCACCAACATCATAAAGGTTTGTATGTGTCCCATCATCATAAGTTTTTATTTCTTTCGGATCATTTGCTGCCTTGTATAATTTTTTACCAAATCTGAAATTAACAAGATCATCCTTCTTACCGTTCAATATAAGAACTGGTGATGAAAATCTTTTGATTGCGCGGTCATTTCTGTATTGGTCTTTTAACAATAGGGAAATTGGAAGGTACGGGTATTTATAGAATGCGAGATCTACCATTGATGAAAAACCCGATATAAGCACGGTTGCGGCAGGTTTATATTCTGATGCCATTTTTGTCGCAATAGCTGAGCCCAAAGATTCTCCGTAAAAAATCATATTTTCATTCGACATATTTCTTTCATTACGAAGCCAATCAATAAATGCGCGCGCATCATTATATAGCCCCTCTTCACTGACCGTGCCTTTATGTCCAGCATAGCCGCGATATTCAACCATCATCAGGCCATACCCGGCACTCAGAAGAAAATTTACATTTTGAAAGCTTTGGCCAATGTTCCAACCATTACCGTGAAAAAAGACGATTGTTGGCTTGTTCTTAATTGTGGGCAAGAAATACCAACCTTCCAACATGATTCCATCAGATGTTTTTACCTGTATTAAGTTCGCAGCTTCGGCTTGTGCTTCCAAACGATCCATTTTTTTTAGTTGTGGCTGATAAAGAAGTTCATCTTGTTGTTGATACATAAATAAACAAAACCCCACATAAGAAATAGAGAGGATAACAATGATCGGAAAAGTTAGTTTTTTCATTTTTAATCAGTCTTTCATGCCTGTTTTGTACATATCGGCGTAAATTTTATCTATGGATAATAAATCCTCATGAGTTCCCTGCTCTGCGATGCGTCCGCGATCCAAAACGATGATCTGATCCGCTTCTTGAACCGTTGTGAGCCTGTGCGCGATAACGAGCGTTGTGCGCCCCTTCTGCAAAGATTTTAAGGCATCTTGCACCAGCTTTTCTGACTCATTGTCCAGTGCAGATGTCGCTTCATCAAGGAGCAATATAGGTGCATCACGTAAAATGGCACGTGCAATAGATATGCGTTGTTTTTGTCCGCCGGAAAGCTTGATACCGCTTTCGCCGACGACTGTATCATATCCGTTTTCTAATTTTTCAATAAACTCGTGCGCTGCTGCGGCTTTTGCTGCTTTTACGATGGATTTCTGTGATGCGTTGGTATTACCATAGCCAATGTTCGCCGCCACAGTATCATTAAATATCGTAATATCCTGAGATACGAGCGCGATATGGTCACGCAGAGACTTTAAGGTTAGGTTACGTATATCTTGCCCATCAATTGTGATGTTACCACCAACGACATCATAAAAACGCGGGATAAGGTTTATAACAGTACTCTTTCCGCCGCCAGATGGCCCCACCAGAGCCGTTACTTGGTCAGGTTTGGCCGTGAATGTTATGCCAGAAAGCGCTCTAATGTCAGTGTCGCCATCATAGGAAAAATCGACACCATCAAACTTTATTTCTGGCCTTTTGGTAGAGAGGTCTTTGGCATCTTCTCTATTATTTATTGTCCCTGTTTCATCAATCATAGCAAATACGCGCTCGGTTGCGCCCAGCCCTGTTTGAAGTGAGTTATTTAATTTTGCCAGTTTTTTCATTGGCTCATAAGCCAGTGTAAATGCGGCGATAAATGATGCCAAATGCCCAGGTGATGTACGTCCTGCGATCACCTCATACCCACCATATATAATGATTGCGGCGAATATTAGGCCTACGATTATTTCATTCACAGGTGTTGATATAGACGATACCTGCGCAGATTTTACGTTTAAATCACGTACGACATGCACGGTTTTTTTTGTATGTTCTATTTCGTACTCTTCCATGCGGTAGGCTTTTACAAGCCTGATTCCACGAAATGTTTGGGATAGTATCCCTGAAAGGCTGCCGAGTTCACTTTGAATGCTTTTTGAGAGTTTGCGTAGTTTTGTACCGATATAAATGACAAACACAGACAAAAGAGGAAAAACAATAAAGGCCGCGAGTGTTAGTTTCCAATCTCTGTAAAACATCAGCCCGATTAGGAAAATAAGTGTGAAAAGACTTTTTCCTAGGCCTGTAAGTGTATTGGTAACAGAAGACCGCATTACGCTGACATCATTAATAACGTTTGATAGTAAGGCACCGCTGTCATGCTTATGAAAGAAGGCTAAATCAAGACGCATAAAATTTGAAAAGAGATGGTTTTGAATGTCGGCAACGATGTGATGTCCTATTTTACTCATCATCACGGTATGAACGTAGGTTGAAACGCCACGAACGGCAAAGGTCGCCGCTAAACCTAACGATACAGGAATAATTAAACTCTCTTTACCGCCATAGAGCACATCATCAAGAACAGGCTGCATTAGCCCTGCTATCAATGCCGTCATGGCCGCCGCGATAGCCATGAATAAAATAGCGACAAGCATTTGTGCCTTATATGGTGAAAGGTATGTTTTTACCAAACGCCTTACTAAAGCAAAAGTCGGATTTTTTTCCTTTTGCGCTCTGTTTGAATTTTTCGGCACTGCAATATCTTTCAATCTACATAATCGTGTATCCCTGTGTTATAATGGAAAAGGTGAAAAGATTAAAGTTGAAACTATTACAGGGGGGTATGCGTGGTTTTTAATACCCAAAATGGGCAGCCAGGTCTAGGTTTGGCACTCGGTGGCGGTTTGGCACGCGGGTTTTCTCATATCGGCGTGCTCAAGGCACTTAATCGTCATAATATCTATCCAAGTTTAATAGCAGGAACATCCATTGGGGCGGTTGTTGGTTCTTGTTATCTTGCAGGTAAGTTAGATGTTCTTGAAGAATGGGCATTGTCTCTCAATCGGTTTAAAATATTTTCATATCTTGATTTTCGTGTACGTAGCGCAGGACTTGTCGGTGGTCAAAAGCTAAAAGATGTTTTGGTTGGTCATTTCGGTGATATGAATATAGAAGATTTACCGCATCCCATTATATGTATAGCAACAGATCTAGCCACAGGGCACGAAGTATGGTTAAGGCGCGGTAATTTGACAGAGGCGATGACAGCGTCTTTTGCATTGCCGGGTGTTTTTCCGCCTGTTTATCATGATGAAAGACATTTGGTTGATGGTGCGCTTGTGAACCCATGCCCTATTTCCCCCTGTCAGGCGCTGGGTGCGCGTATGACGATAGCCGTAGATTTAAACACAGATTTAATTGGTAAGGCATCGAAGCCCGGTCAGACCTATCAAACTATTACAGGCTTTGATGTTTTTGATAATGATGATGTCCCTCCGGAGGAGCAAAAGAAGTTTAACAGTTCTGCCATTACAAGACGATTATTCCGTCGAGAAAAAGATAAGCCCAGTTTATTTGGTGTTATGGTGTCTGGACTTGGTATTCTACAAGATCGTCTTACTCGTTCAAGATTAGCAGGTGAGCCACCGGATATTCACATTAAGCCGCCAGTTGGTCATTTAGGCCTATTGGAATTTGAAAAAGCAGAAGAATTAATCCGTTTGGGTGAAATCGCGACAGAACGTATGATTCCTGAAATTAAGGCAGCTATGCTCGTGCTACTAAAGTCTGATGTGAGCGATGCATTTCTTCAAATGGATTTAGGCGATGATGATATCACGAATGCCAATGTCGGTGTTGTTGAAGATAGTGTGACTTCAGATTAAGGCAGCAATCACTAAGCTGTACGTTTTGTTGTACGCTTTTTGTGCTTACGATCAGGCAGAGCTTTACCCCATTCAAAATCATCAACCAGATATTTTGGGCGCACGTTATTGTATTGCCTGATTAATATATCAAGTGCCTTGTCGACTTCCGCAGGGCCCTCACAGTTTTTAAATACAGAAGAATGCAATCCACGTTTTACAAGGCATGTATCAATGTTCACGAGTGATCCACCGAGAATATCATGTGCCATTGTGTCACCGATCATTACAGTTTGTCCGGGATATATACCGTGCTCTTGTAAGATACGGATACATTGTTGAAAGATAAGCTTATGCGGCTTACCGATATATTCCACGATCCCGCCAAAATCTTTATAACGTGCTGCCAATGTTCCTGGCCCCATAATGTTCTTACCGGCCATAACGCCTAAGCTATCAGGGTTTGCACAGATGGCCTTTAATTTGTAGCGCGCACATTTCTTTAATAAAGGCTCATAGTCCTCTAAGGTTTTTTCAGGTGCATCTGTTCCACTGATTAAAAGAAAGGTTGCATCACTTGGCTCATCGACAATTTCAATGTCGAGATCTTCAACAACCGACGTATCGCCACCGCGGCTGATTAAAATACATTTTTTACCAATATCTTTGAAATACCCATCGGATTGATTATCCAACCCTTGCCATGTCACCTCTCCAGACGTGATAATTTTATTGTACATCTCTGGTTTGATACCGAGGTCGGCCATGCGGTCTGCATTATTTTCCGCACGCTTTCCTGAATTGGACAGGATAATAACTTGCTTCTTACGATCCTGAAGTTCTTTCAAGCATTCAATAACGCCATCAAAAGCCTTCACACCATCATGGAGAACACCCCACTGATCAATGATAAATCCAGCGTAACTATCTGAAATGTCAGATATACCCTCACAAAATTTTGTGTTTACTATACTGCTTGACCCGTGCACTTTTACACCCCTATTTTTGAAAAACCCAGCACTCATTCAGCATGCGCATTATGATGCCAACTAGCAGTGTAATCAATAGAGTTTTACAAAAGGTAAATTATTTTCGTTTTTTTATTTTGTTTATATACTCTTTTACGTCACGTTTAATTTCCGGTGCGAAAAGATATAAACCGATGATATTGGGGATAGCCATAGACATCATGGCAGCATCTGCAAAGTTTATCAGGTTATCAAGTTTGGCTGCAGCGCCTACGACAATGCACAGGCAGAAGAATATTTTAAATAATTGTTCAATGGATTCTTTTTCTCCAAACAAATAACGGAAACAAACCGCGCCACAATAATACCAACTGATCATTGTTGAGTAGGCAAACAAGATTACGATAAGCGTTAACGCATAACGGAAATTCGGTAATGCGTGTTCAAAGGCCATAGACGTTAATTGAACCCCCGCAATGCCGTCGGTTGATGTGTATGCACCTGTGATGACAATAACCAAGGCTGTTATGTTACAAATCAGAATCGTATCAATAAACGGGCCGAGCATTGCAACCATGCCCGTGCCAACCGGCCCATCTGTGTTTGTTGTTGATTGCACGATTGATGCAGATCCAAGTCCCGCTTCGTTTGAGAAAGCTGCGCGCTGAACCCCGACAAGCAAGCCACCTAGAAGCCCCCCTATCCCAGCTTCCATTGAGAAAGCAGATTGAATAATAGTAATAACGGCCGCAGGGATACGACCAAAATAAACAAGAAGTACAAATAAACCTGCAAAAAGATATAAGCCTGCCATAACAGGCACAAGCTTTGAGGCGACATTTGCAATAGATTGTAAGCCACCCATGATAACGGCGGCGACCATAAGGGCCAACACAATGCCCACGCCCCATCCATAACCAGCGAGTGGACTTGCGCCCAAATCGTTTGATGTGGCGACAAGGATTTGTTCGAAAGCTTGATTGGCTTGGTACATATTACCACCACCAATTGCACCTATAATACAAAGCGCAGCAAATAAGCATGCAAAAAATTTTCCTACATGGGGTAACTTTAGTCGTGTGAACCCTTCTTTTAAGTAATACATCGGACCGCCGGAGACTTTGTTGGGTATGTCGGGGTCTGGATGGATGCGGTATTTAACGCCAAGCATAACCTCGGCGAATTTTGAAGACATGCCAAGGAATCCCATAACAGTCATCCAAAAAGCTGCTCCAGGGCCACCAACGGAAATAGCAATTGCAACGCCACTAATGTTACCAAGGCCTACTGTACCGGATAACGAGGCCATAAGTGCTTTAAATTGACTAATCTCACCGTCTTCCGCCTTTTTCATACCTTTTCCGAACAAAAGACGAAGTGCGTGACGGAAATAGCGCAGATTTATAAAGCCGAGATAAAATGTAAAAAAGAAAGCTGCTAAAGACAGCCAAATCAATATCAGTTTAATTTCAAGATCTTCGAAACCCGGAACGGGAACAGCGTAAAAAATAGCCTCAAAAAACCCACTGGTATATTCTTTGAAAAAATTATCTATTTGTGTATCAAAGCTCATAATAAAATCTGCCTGTTTAAATAATTTTATACGACAGAATAATGCCTTAGCCGTAGAAAAGAAAGGCAGATCGAAAAAAATCAGCAAGTTTTACATTTGGGGTTTTAAAGGAACGCTTTAATTAGACGCGCAAATCGGTTTTGAGACGGGGTATTGCGGGAAAGGTGTTGCGGCCCATTTCCTTACTGTCTCATTATCCATTTTACTTGCCTTTTCAATACGGGTTGAAAATTTTCGACAAAAGATGTCGGGACGCATTTTCGCCGCATCGGTTGATATCTTATTAGCGAAGCTTGTGCGCATCTTTTTCATTTCACTGTCCGTATTGGAAATACCATTTTTTCGCATATAATTCATAAGAATGCGTTCATAGGTCGCGAATAACTCTTTGTGCTTTTTAGTGAATTTCTTGTGCTCGACATAAAGGTTATTACCGTTTGCATCTGCCATGTGTGCGCAATTTAAACCAATCACCATCAATTCACTGTGAATGCGAATGCCCTGCTCTGCTTCGGCTTCGCGCGCATCGTAGCACGCCTTTGCCCAAGAAATATTAGACAAAGAAAATATAGAAATGCACAAAATGGCTAAAAATCTCATGAGTTACCCTTTATTTATTGATTAGCTGGCGATCTTGACTGGTGTGAGTAGCGGTTGCCCCTCGAAATACGCATTTAAATTATCTATAACAAGTTGCCCCATTTTTGATCTGGTTTCAATAGTTGCTGATCCGACATGCGGCGAAAGAACAACATTATCCATTTTGACCATTTCTTCCGGTACGTCAGGTTCGTTGGCGAATACATCAAGCCCTGCGCCTGCAATGGTTTGATTTTTAAGGGCGATCATTAAATCGTCTTCATTTACAACGCTGCCGCGGGCGATATTAATAAGAAAACCATTTGGGCCTAATGCCTCAAGAATTTTATGTGTGATTAAATTTTGTGTTTCCGGTCCGCCTGCGCATGCCACAATCAAAAAATCCGAATCGTTTGCCATTTTTTCTAAATCTTCATAGTAGGTGTAATCTACGTCTTTTTTACTACGGCTGTGATATACAACATTGGTATTAAACGCAGCGGATCGTCTGGCAATGGCTCTACCGATTTGGCCGAGGCCAACGATACCAACCGTTTTTCCGGATATTGATGTGGATAACGGCATCGCGCCTGATTGCCAGCGCCCTACACGGACAAACATATCGGCTTCGACAGCGCGGCGTGCAACATTCAGCATTAGATACATAGCAACATCTGCAGTATCGTCCGTAAGCACATCAGGTGTATTTGTTACCGCTATACCACGAGTTTTTGCAGCAGCAAGATCGATGTTATCGAAACCGACACCAAACTGAACGATAACCTCCAAATTCGGTAATGCACTGATGAGGCGTTCGCTTACGCCGCTGCTGTTATACGTCGATAAGATGGCTTGTATGTCGTAAACATGTTTTTTAATGAGCGCGATCGGGTCATTTGCCTCCCACAGGCGCAAAACGTTATAGCTCTGTTCCAGTTGATCCATTTCCCCTTCCAGCAGAGGCTGTAATGCTAAAACCGTTCTTTTCATCTTCATTTACCAACGTGGTGTAACCAAAACGCTTGATTTCCTTGTGCCTTTTGTGGTTTAAAACACACAGAAACAACACAGATTACAAAATTAAAAAAAGCAGTGTAATCCAATATGACACAAACACACAAGAAACTCTTTATCAAAACATGGGGCTGTCAGATGAATGTCTATGACAGCAACCGTATGGCGGACATCTTATCTTCGCTCGGCTATAAACCTGTCGATACCCCTGAAGATGCAGATATGATGATTTTAAATACGTGTCATATTCGCGAAAAGGCCACGGATAAGGTGTTTTCCGAGCTTGGTCGTTTACGCTCCCATAAAGATGCCAAAGAAGCTAAAGGTGGGAAAATGCTGATCGCTGTGGCGGGCTGCGTTGCGCAAGCCGAAGGTGATTTTATTATGGAGCGTGCGCCTTATGTGGATATGGTGTTCGGCCCTCAGACATATCATGAATTGCCGGAAATGGTTTTAAAGGCCAACGGTGATGACCGCGTGGTGAATACAGAATTTCCAACAGTATCAAAATTTGATCACTTACCGGATGAGCACACAATCGAAGGCGCATCAGCGTATTTATCCATTCAAGAAGGGTGCGATAAATTCTGTACATTTTGCGTTGTGCCCTACACACGAGGTGCGGAATATTCGCGTACAGCGCAAGAAGTCATAGACGAAGCGCACCGTTTGGTTGATCAAGGCGCGTTAGAGATTATCCTGTTGGGCCAAAATGTGAATGCTTATCACGGCACAGGCCCCGATGGCACAACATGGGGGTTGGCTGATTTAATTCGTAAAGTTGCCGAGATTGATGGATTAGAACGTATTCGTTATTCAACATCCCACCCGCGCGACATGGATGATGATCTAATCAATGCACATGGTGAGATCGAAAAGCTTATGCCTTTTCTTCATTTGCCTGTGCAAAGCGGATCAGACCGTATTTTAGAGGCGATGAACCGTAAGCATGACGCACAGCTATATCGTGACGTTATTGCGCGTATAAAAAAGTTACGTCCGGATATTGCTTTTTCATCCGATTTTATCATTGGATTTCCAGGCGAAACTGAGCAAGATTTTGAAGATACCATGCAGCTTGCCCGTGATATTGGATATGCGTCTTGTTATTCTTTCAAGTACAGTGCACGCCCCGGTACGCCCGCGGCTAATATTCAGGCTGCGCTCGTTCCTGATCACGTCGCAACTGAACGCCTTGCGCGCTTTCAGGCATTGATAAACGAGCAGCAAGCCGCCTTTAATAAAACTTGTGAAGGCAAAACACTTCCTATTCTTTTCGATCGCAAAGGTAAAAAAGAAGGGCAATTATCAGGTAGAAGCCCCTACTTCCAGTCTGTTTATGTTCAGGGCAATGAGCGCCTTATTGGAAATATTATTGATGTGAAAATCACAGATGCGTTTGATAATTCCTTGACAGGCAAGATCGAAATTTATGATGATGAGGCAGCATAAAATTATAAACTAGCGGGAATACTGATTAATTATGGGTAATAAAGACGTTCATGTATATGTTGATGGCAGTGCTCATCAAGATACAAATAAGTATGGTGTAGGTTGGGTTAGAACGGATCATAAAGACAGGCTTCAATCTGAAAAAAGCAAACGCTTGCAAGTGCCACGAGCATGTTCTACCGCTGCGGAGGTTTATGCCGCTCAAGACGCGCTGGATAATGTAAGAAAAAATTCTAATGTTGTTGTTCATAGTGATTGTGCCGCAGTTTGCACTGCGATTGCTGAAAACTCTTTTTATGATAAAATTAGGCGTTCAAGTAAAAACAAGCCTTTGCGTAAGGCTTGGGAAGCGTTAGAGCGAGCGATTGACCGTCATAAGGAGGTTTTTGCATCGTTTACGCGAGAAGAACAGCATGAGTATATGAAAAAAGCGCATCAAAATGCACAAACTGGTGCTCAACTCAAGTTTAACAGTGCGGGGTATGATCGTCGTAGTGAGAATAAACACACAAAAACGATGATTGACGAAGATTTAGCTGATCATGAAGGCATTGCAGCATTATACGATGATGACGTTGATTATCCCGAGCAAGATGCGCCGGACGTTGCTTAAATCTTTATCTTTTTTTTATTTTTTCATGTAAAATGGTTATTAACTGTATTTAATATGAAAGAGATTATGTGAGCAAAGAACTCATCCTTGAATTTTCTGATAATGATGTCGTGCCTGTATTGTTTGGTGAATATAACGATCATCTGGCTTATTTAGAAAAAAAATTAGAGGTTAATATCTCTGACCGCGGGAATTTGTTGCGTATTACTGGTGATATTGATGCCATCACAAAGGCACAAATAGCTTTACAATCTCTTCATACACGTCTGCGTTCAGGTGATTTGCAAAATATAACGCATGCCGATATTGATGCAGAGTTACGTTTTTTGACAAACGGTCAAACTGCTGCAGATACGCAGTCAGGAAAAAAGACTAAAAAGAAAAAGCCCGGCAAGAATGAAAGCGGTAATACCGTTATTAAGACCAAAAATAAGACAATTGTGCCGCGTTCTCCTAATCAACAGGAATATCTTGAACTAATGCGTAAGCATGATTTGGTGTTTGGCTTAGGGCCTGCCGGTACAGGTAAGACTTACTTGGCTGTTGCTGCTGGTGTTGATATGTATCTAAAGGGTGAGGTCGAGCGCCTTATTTTCTGTCGCCCTGCTGTCGAAGCAGGAGAAAATCTAGGTTTCCTTCCCGGTGATATGAAAGAGAAAATAGACCCTTATCTTCGTCCGATTTATGATGCGCTCCATGATATGTTGCCATGGGATTTTCTGTTGAAAAAGATGGAAGCCGGTGAAATTGAAATTGCCCCCCTTGCCTTTATGCGTGGTCGCACTCTTGCACATTCTTTTGTAATTCTCGATGAAGCACAAAACGCGACACCGTCACAAATGAAAATGTTTTTAACCCGTATGGGTGAGGCATCACATATGGTTATCACGGGTGATGCCAGTCAAAGCGATTTGCCAAAGCACATTAACTCGGGGTTAAACGAAGCTGTCGATGTCTTGAATGGTGTTGATGATATTGGCTTTATTACCTTTGAGGCAGGAGACGTTATTCGTCATGGTCTCGTTCGTAAAATTATTCGTGCCTACGATAAATTTAACAAGAAATAGCTCCGTTAATTTATGCCCCAGTTAGAAATCGATGTTAGTATTGAAAGTGAACACTGGAATGGTGCGATCGTGGATATTGAACAATATACGCATGGCGTGGTTGCATCCGCCCTTTCGGGTTTTTTGGATAAGACTGAACACGCAGATATCAGCATCGTTCTTGCCGATGATTCTTTCGTGCAAAACCTTAATAAAATATACCGCCACAAAGATAGGCCGACGAATGTGCTTTCTTTTCCGCAAACTGAGTTAGATGAAATAAAAAACGGCATGCCGATGTGCAGTCTTGGGGATATTATTATTGCGTTTGAAACAATTAAACGTGAATCACAGGAACAAAAGAAAACGATACAACATCATTTTACGCATATGCTTGTTCATGGCTGCTTACACCTTCTTCATTTTGATCATGAAACGGATGAAGACGCAGAAGTCATGGAACGGCGTGAAATCGAAATTTTAAAAACTTTGGGTATTAAAAACCCGTATGAAATATAATAGTTTTATGGCACACTGAGAAAATATAGACATGTTGAAAATGACACAAGAAAACGAAGAACCTCCGAGTATGACCGCGCCTCCCGAACAATCGGGGGATGCGCTATCTAATGATAATCAAGAAAACACCTCAAGTCTGTGGGGAAAGGTTTTATCATTTTTTATTAAACCTAAGCCTGACCCCACCATACGTGAAACGATAGAAGAGTTCATCGAAGGAGAAAATGGCGAGTCAGAAGAATCATCGTTTTCAGATCATGAAAAAACCCTTCTTTCAAACGTCTTAGATTTACATGACATGGATGCAGGGGATGTCATGGTTCCTCGTGCGGACATTATCGGCATTAATCATGACATTACGCAAGATGACCTGCTCGCCCTACTCTCTGAAAAACAATATAGCCGTTTTCCTGTGTATCAAGATTCATTAGATGACATTATTGGATCCATTCATATTAAGGATATTTTGTCCTGTATTGCACGTAATGAGCCTGTTGTGATTGAGCAGCTGGTGCGTGAAATACCAGTGGTCTCACCATCTATGGACGTTCTGGATTTACTGTTACAAATGCGTATTACGCGCAAACATCTTGTTTTGGTTGTTGATGAATTTGGCGGCATTGATGGTCTTATAACACTCGGCGATCTATTAGAATCCATTGTTGGGCAGATTGACGATGAGCATGACCTTGATGAACAGCCTGAAATAGCCCTGCAAACAGATGGCACAATATTGGCGGATGCGCGCGTCCATCTTGGTGAATTTGAAGAAAAATTTGGTGAAATTCTCAGTGAAGAAGAGCGCCTTGAAAGTGAAACACTTGGTGGCTTGGTGTTTTTTATGGCTGGGCGTGTTCCCGTCCGTGGAGAAGTTTTAAAGCATAGAACGGGTATGATGTTTGAGGTTTTAGAAGCTGATCCGCGCCGCGTTCGTCGCATACGTATCCGTAGTATTCCCCAAAGGCAAGATTCATAAACTTTTACTGAATATACTGATGATAGCGTCATTGCATTGATGGACGTCACAGCTTAAAACAGTTTCATGAGAGTGTTTTTATTTATCGTCTTGATCGGGGCTATTTCCTCTTTTGCCATGGCGCCAACCAATTATGTATTGGCTTTATTTATAGGGCTAAGCCTATTGTTCATTTTTGTTCGTCATAGTAAGAGCGCTATGGGCGCATTTGGGTATGCATTTTTTTTCTCAATCGGATATTTTGGTTTCGGTCTGTCATGGATAGGTAATGCTTTACTCGTAGAAGATAATCCCTACTGGTGGGCTTGGCCGATTGCCGTTAGTGGTTTACCCATAATTTTATCATTATTTCCTGCTGTGGCGTGTGCAATTCATAAGGCCATCTGGAAAGATAAAAGCAATATCTTGGTTTATTTGTCATTTTGTATTTTCTTATCCTTAAGTGAATTTGCACGCGGTCACCTTTTTACGGGGTTTCCTTGGAATTTGTACGGTTACACGTGGATATCAGTGATGCCAGTCGCACAAGTTGCATCGCTCTGGAATATATATTTACTGACTGCCTTAACTGTAATATGGGCAACATTTCCAGGATACTTATTAAAAGGTTCTGAAAACAAATCAGTAAAAACGTTTTTATCGTTACTTATGGTCTTTAGTTTTTCATCGGCTTATATGTTCGGCTTGAACAGAATAAATGCCGCGCAGAATGATGTGCCACAAGATGTTTCTTTTGTAATCGTACAGCCCAATATTGAACAAAGCCAAAAATGGAAAAAAAATAAAATATCTGAAAACTTTATGTCCATGATAGAGCAATCAAAGTTTCAAGAAACTACGGCAGGTGGTGTTGGTGGCAGCTATTTAATTGTTTGGCCGGAGACAGCCATAAGCCAGGGGCTTATAAATGCGCCTTGGGCGATAACTGAAATTCGTAATATGCTTAATTCATACCCATCAGAATCGTATCTTGTAACTGGTGCTTTGCGTATAGATGAAGATAAAGAAACGTTCCATAATAGTATGGTTGTGTTTGATTCCGAGGCTGACATTATAGGCACGTACGATAAGTCCCATCTTGTGCCGTTTGGGGAATATATGCCTTTATCTAATATTGTTGATATTGCCCCCATCGTTGGCTTTACAAATTTTGAAAAAGGTGACAGTCAAAATTTAATGACCCTGCCCAATGATATTAAAATGGGAGCCTTGATATGCTATGAAGTTATTTTCCCGCGATATGTAACATCCGAAAATAATGAAAAGCCAGACTTCTATGTGAATGTTACGAATGATGCTTGGTACGGTGAAAGCGCCGGTCCTTATCAACATCTTGTTCAAACACAATTTCGGGCCATAGAGTCTGGACGTCCGATCATCCGAAGCGCCAATACTGGCGTTAGTGCCTATATTAATTCTACAGGCACGATCATTAATTCCATTGCTCTCAATGATAAAAATACAATAAATTAAAAAGTCTCAATTGGCATTGATTAAAATCTATAAAGTAATTATATAATAAAAAACATTACGGTTATTACAATTATTAAGTACTAAATAAGTAACCTGTGATTGCTATTCTTCCATATATTGAAAACCATGGGTTGCAATTTGGGGTATATACTTAAGGTTCTATTGCATACCATAGTGCTCTGCTGTAGGTAATAATAGCTGCCTTTAATAAGGCTCAAACTAACTGCGCTACTGATATTTAGAGTGATTTATGCCAAAAGAAAATAGAAAGACCAAAGGTACTGCAGACGTTGTTGATAAGCACGTTAGTACACAAATAAGAAACAGGCGCATCTTAATGGGATTGAGCCAGGAGAGGCTTGCAGACGCAGTCGGTGTTACTTTCCAGCAAATACAAAAATATGAGCGTGGAACAAACAGAGTAAGTGCTAGCCGCCTCTGGGGGTTTAGTAAAATTCTGGGGGTTTCTGTTGATTATTTTTATAAAAACTTAGATAAAGACTCGGATGGAATGCCTGTCTACGGTATGGCTGATAACGATCAAGATGGTTTTCAAGGGATTTCTGATGCGACGAAATCTATTCCAGAAAATATTCTTGAAAGTAAAGAGGTATTGGATCTGTTAAAGGCATATTATTCAGTTAGCGACCCTAAAAAGCGCAAGGAAATTATACGTTTTATCAAATCTATGTCATAAATTTACGCGTGAGCTGTTGTTTTTGTGAAAAAGGCTTGTAAAAAGCCTTTTTTTTGCTTTAGGGTCACAATTCGTATTTTAAGAATAATTTAACAAGTGAGCGATTAATGCCATATTCAGGACAAGCCATGCAGCAAAAAACTTTAACCGATTATATCTTCACAAGTGAGTCAGTGTCTGAGGGACACCCGGATAAGATTTGTGACCGTATTTCAGACGCAGTGTTAGACCTTTACATGAAGGCTGACCCATATTCCCGCGTTGCCTGTGAAACATTAGTAACAACAGACACTGTTGTAATTGCCGGTGAAACACGTGGGCCAGATAGCGTAACGAAAGAGAAAATTGAAGAAGCGGCACGTGAAGCGATTAAGAAGATCGGTTATGATCAAGAGGGCTTTAGCTACAAGACTGCAAATGTTGACGTTAAATTGCACAAACAATCAGTAGACATCGCACAAGGTGTTGATGAAGGTACTGGTGTTGATTTGAACGAAGGTGCTGGCGACCAAGGAATTATGTTTGGTTATGCGTGTAAAGAAACTGATGCACTTATGCCTGCTCCTCTGCATTACTCTCACCAAATTCTACGCCGCATGGCAGAAGACCGTCAGTCCGGTAAGCTTAAAGGGATTGAGCCTGATTCAAAATCACAGGTAAGCTTGGAATATAAGAATGACCGCCCTGTTGGTGTGCGCTCTGTTGTTGTTTCAACACAACATGCTGAAGGCCTAAGTCAGGATGACGTAAGAGAGCTTGTACGTCCATATATTGAAGAAGTGCTTCCTGAGGGGTGGATGCCTCCTGAAGAGGAATTATACGTAAACCCAACAGGCCGTTTTGTTATTGGTGGCCCCGTTGGTGATGCTGGCTTAACTGGTCGTAAGATTATTGTTGATACTTACGGTGGTGCGGCGCCTCATGGTGGTGGTGCATTCTCTGGTAAAGATCCAACAAAGGTTGACCGCTCTGCAGCTTATATCTCACGCTATCTTGCGAAAAACGTTGTAGCCGCAGGTTATGCAGAAGGTTGTACAATCCAGCTTTCATACGCGATCGGCGTATCAAAGCCGATTTCCGTGTATCTAAATACACATGGCACAGGTACTGCGCCGGAAACTGTGATCGTAGATGCTCTGCAGCAGCTTGTTGATTTGCGTCCACGCGGTATCCGTGAGCACCTAAAGCTTAATAAGCCAATTTACGAGCGCACAGCAGCTTATGGTCACTTTGGTCGCACACCAACAGAAGATGGTGGCTTCTCTTGGGAGAAGACAGACCTTGTTGAGGAATTGCAGCGTATCGTTGGCTAATGACAAAAGACAGTCATAAATCTATACAGAATCAAGACTCCGTTTTCCAAAAACGGAGTCTTTTTGGTAGACGTCAAGGGCGTGCTATCAAGGGCGAGCGCGCCGAGGCTATGGAAAAAATATTGCCTAAAATCGAAATTCCTTTAAATCAGCTTCCTGAGAATAATAGCGTTCACCCTACTACATTTTTTAATCATGATTTTTCATCTTATTGGCTGGAAATTGGCTTTGGTCACGGTGAGAGGTTGATTCAACTTTTTCAAAATGACCCTGATACAGCTTTCATCGGCGCAGAGCCATTTATAAACGGCATGGCAGACTTTCTAAAAAACATACCTGATGACACAGCGTTGGATAATATTCGTGTGTTGATGGATGATGGTATGTTTATTGCGCGTTCTATGGCGCCAGAATCATTGGATGGTATATATGTTCTAAACCCTGACCCATGGCATAAAAAGCGCCATCATAAGCGCCGTATAATCAATCAAACTAATTTGGATATATTCGCGAAAATCTTAAAACCTGGCGCACCATTAATAATGACCAGTGATGTTGAGGACATGGCAGAATGGATGTGCACACAGGCCTGCAATCATTCTGAATTTAAATGGGATGCGCAGGGCCGAGATGATTGGGCGTTGATGCCAAAGGACTGGATACCAACAAGATATGAGATCAAAGGCGCAAAAGGTGCAAAAAAAATGGTATATCTTTTTTTCACTAAAAAATCGGCCTAAAATACTTGCATTCCCCATAAGATGGGCGTATAACACCCTTAAATTCCGGTCAATAAGATACGGTGGGCTCAAAAAGAGACCCGCCTTTTTTGTTACCAAAGCAAAGGTATTAGATGCGTTATACGCCATTAGAAGAGAAAGTTTCAAAACTTGCAGAGCCTGTGATTCAGGATCTGGGGTTCAGCCTGCATCACATAAAGATTACAGGTGAAACTGGCAGTGCTCTTGTTCAAATTATGGCGGAAGATGCAGATACCAAAAACCTGGGCGTTGACGATGCTGCAAAAATCAGCCGTGCGATATCCGCTGTGATGGATGTTGAAGACCCGATTAATGGAGCGTACCGCCTGGAGGTTAGTTCTCCCGGTATTGATCGTTTATTGATCCGTGAAGGTGATTTTGAGGAATATAAAGGCTTTGAAGCTAAGATTGAAACCGTAGTGCCGGCAGAAAATGGACAGAAAAAATATCGCGGTATCATAAACGGCCTTAAAGATAACAAGATACTTGTCAGTACTGATCAGGGTGATGTTGAAATCCCCTACTCGGCACTAAGCAAGGCGAAATTAATTTTAACTGATGAACTCATCAAAGCTACAGCAAATTCTAGGAGATAAGATATGGAACTGTTGCAAGTTGCGGACACTGTTGCCCGTGAAAAAAACATTGATCGTGAGATCGTAATCGAAGCGATGGAGGAAGCCATTCAAAAGGCTGGACGCTCCAAATATGGTTACGAACAAGATATACGCGCGCAGATTGACCGTAAAAACGGTGAGATCGAGCTGAAGCGTTATCGTGAAGTCATCGCCA
This sequence comes from uncultured Alphaproteobacteria bacterium, assembly GCA_964015995.1. Lineage (GTDB taxonomy): Bacteria > Pseudomonadota > Alphaproteobacteria > Micavibrionales > Micavibrionaceae > UBA1672. The sequence continues at coordinate 27,439 of CAXHFH010000003.1, read as the reverse complement.
ATGACGATGAAGTTGAAAATGAGGTCGCACAACTGACATTAGATCAGGCCAAAAGAATTAAGCCCGATGCTGAGCTTGGTGAATTCCTAATTGATGAATTACCACCTTTAGATTTTGGTCGCATTGCTGCGCAAACTGCGAAACAGGTCATCATGCAAAAAGTACGTGAGGCCGAGCGTGCACGTCAGTATGAAGAGTTTAAGGATAAGGTTGGTGAGGTTATTAACGGTATTGTTAAGCGCGTTGAGTATGGTAATGCGACGATTGATATTCAAGGTCGTGCAGAGGGTTTGCTTCGTCGTGATGAAACTATTCCACGCGAGCCATTAAATGTGAATGATCGCGTTCGTGCGATTATCTATGAAGTGCGTGAAGAAACACGCGGTCCGCAGATTTTCCTATCACGCTCGCACCCTGAATTTATGGCGAAATTGTTTACACAAGAAGTACCTGAGATCTATGACGGTATCATTGAAATCAAAGCCGTTGCTCGTGACCCGGGTAGCCGTGCCAAAATTGCCGTTCAATCGAGTGATGGATCAATTGATCCGGTTGGTGCCTGCGTTGGTATGAGAGGATCTCGCGTTCAAGCTGTTGTAAACGAACTTGGCGGTGAGAAAATTGATATTATTCCATGGACAGAAGATCTCGGTAGCTTTGTTGTGAGTGCTCTACAGCCCGCAGCGGTTGCAAAAGTTGTTCTTGATGAAGACAAGAACCGCATGGATGTTGTTGTTCCTGAAGAGCACCTCAGTCTGGCGATTGGCCGTCGTGGTCAGAATGTTCGCTTGGCTTCTATGCTTACAGGTTGGGACATTGATGTTATTACAGAAGATCAAGAATCGGAGCGTCGCGCAGAAGAGTTTGCAACGCGTTCAGCCTTGTTTATTGAAGCGCTTGATGTTGATGAAGTTATTGCACACCTATTGGTTGCTGAAGGGTTTATTGATGTCGAAGAAATCATTGAAACACCTGTTGATGAGTTAAACCAAATTGAAGGTTTTGAAGAAGAAATTTCTATTGAGCTTCAAACACGTGCGACAAACTGGCTTGAGCAAAAGCAAAATGAGCTGAATGAGAAGCAAGAAGAATTCGGTATCAATGATGATTTGATGAATGCTGAAGGCTTGCGTGCCAATCAAATTCTTATTCTTGGTGAGAAAGGTATCAAAACTCTTGATGATCTTGCTGATCTTGCCGGTGATGAATTGGTGGAATTGCTTGGTGACGGTCAAATGACTGAAAAAGATGCCAACGCGGTTATTATGAAGGCACGTGAGCATTGGTTTGCAGAAGAAGATGCTGCTGCGGCTGAGGCTGCGGCTAAAGCGGAAGCTGCTGAGGAAGCATCAGAAGAAGATGCATAAAACAGGAGTTTTTTAATTTTTTGATATCTTTGAAAAATTTTAAAGTTCCGAATATAGACTGTCTTTTCCGTTTTTAACGGGAAAGAGTTTGAAGGGTTTTTAGTAAGACCCAAGATGAACAAAGACTTTGCACTTGTACAGAAGCGAGTGTATACCTAACCGAGTAAGAAAATCAGGCGAGTTTAATGAGCGAAAAAAAAGAAAAAGTAGACGAAAAAGAAGAAAAGAAGAAAGGCGGTAAAACGCTTAGTCTATCTGGAAAGACGCTGAGTTTAAAAGGCGGTCCCGGTGCACGTGCGAAGACAGGTGGTTCGTCCAGTGTAGCCGTAGAGGTTCGCCGTAAACGTACACAAACATCGTCTCGTTCAGACGATAGCTCTCGTAACGAAGAGACGCTGACTTCGAATGAAAGAGATGCACGCGCACGAGCGCTCAAGGCGGCCTTAGAGGGCGATGCTAAAAAGAAAGCTTTACCTAAGCGCCGTGTGATGACGCTTGAAGATAAAAAAGCTGAGCAGGCGCAAAAAGATGAAGAGCTTCGTCAAGCGAAAGAACGTGGCGAAGAAAAGAAAAAGAATAATGGGGAAGCTGAGGATCTTAAGCCGCAGGATGTCCCCGCTCCGGTTAAAGAAGAAACCAAGCGTGCTAAATCATTTACCAATGAAGATGCCGCGCCGACCGAAAGTTATAGAGATAAAATTAAGAAGGCCGCGCCAAAGCCAACACGGACAACAGGTGAGCGCAAAGGTGGCCGTATAACGATTACACAAGCGCTTAACAAGGATTATGAGCGTGATCGTGGGCCAAGTCTGGCAGCACAAAGACGCGCGCGCGAAAAAGCACGTCTGGCAGCTCAGCCATTTCAGGAGCCAACAGAAAAAAGAATACGCGAAGTCATACTTCCTGAAACCATTACGGTTCAAGAGCTTGCCAATCGTATGGCTGAATCCGGTAAGGAAGTTATCAAAACACTCATGAAAATGGGTGTAATGGCAACAAATTCTGAAATGATTGATGCTGATACGGCAGAGCTTATTATTGAAGAATTTGGCCATAAGGTAAAACGTGTTACTGACGCTGATGTTGAAATTGGCCTTGATGATCATGAAGATGAAGAACACGAATTGCTTCCTCGTCCTCCCGTTGTTACCATTATGGGGCATGTGGATCATGGTAAAACATCTTTGCTTGATGCTTTGCGTGAAACAGATGTTGTCGCGGGTGAAGCCGGTGGTATTACGCAGCATATTGGTGCATATCAGGTTACATTATCGACTGATGATAAAATTACATTTTTGGATACTCCCGGTCACGCGGCCTTTACGGAAATGCGTGCACGTGGTGCCAATGTTACGGATATCGTTGTTATTGTTGTTGCTGCGAATGATTCTATTATGCCACAAACGATTGAGGCTATCAGTCACGCGAAAGCAGCTGAGGTGCCGATTATTGTTGCAGTTAACAAAATTGATTTACCGGATGCCAATCCGATGAAGGTGAAGCAAGATTTACTCCAGCATGAAATTGTCATTGAAGAAATGGGTGGTGATGTTCAGTGTGTTGAGATATCTGCGAAAAATAAGACTAATCTGGATAAACTTGAAGAAGCGATTATCCTTCAAGCAGAAATCTTAGAAATTAAAGCGAACCCTAATCGTACGGCACAAGGTTTTGTCGTTGAGTCTAAAATGGAAAAGGGTCGTGGTTCTGTTTCAACGGTTCTTATCCAAAAAGGGACATTACGCATCGGGCACGTTTTCGTTGCCGGGGCTGCTTTCGGTAAAGTTCGTGCACTCATCAATGATAAAGGTCAGCACGTTAAAGAAGCCATTCCCGGTCAGCCAGTTGAGGTTTTAGGTGCAGACAGTACGCCACTTGCAGGTGATATTTTCAACGTCACTAAAGATGAGTCAAAAGCCCGCGAAGTTGCGGAATATCGTGCTAAGAAAATCAAAGATGTTCAGGCTGCGAATGCTGTTAAAGACAGAACAACGATGGAACAAATTTTGCTTCAGCGTGAAGAAGGTGAGAAAACCAAGCTTCCGATTATTATTCGTGGTGATGTTCATGGCTCTGTTGAGGCTATATCAGGCTCATTGGATAAAATGGTTCAGGAAAATGAAGGTATCGAAGTCAACATACTCTTCTCTGGTGTTGGTGGTATTACTGAATCTGATGTTATTCTCGCGAATGCGTCTGGTGCTTTAATCATTGGTTTTAATGTTCGTGCAAACGCACAAGCGCGCGCTTTGGCGACACGTGATGGCGTTGAAATTCGTTATTACAGTGTTATCTACAACGTTATTGACGACGCGAAAGCTATCCTAACGGGTATGCTGGCACCAACGATCCGTGAGGAATACATTGGTCAGGCTAAAATCAAGGAAGTATTCAACATCACCAAGGTTGGTAAAATCGCCGGTTGTGAAGTGTCAGAAGGCTCCGTTAAGCGCGGTTCCAAGGTGCGCTTGCTTCGTGATGATGTTGTTATTCATGAAGGTATGCTCAAAACTCTGAAACGCTTCAAGGAAGAAGTGAAAGACGTTAAACAAGGTCAAGAGTGCGGTATGGCCTTCGAAAGCTATGACGATCTTAAAGAAGGTGATGTCATCGAATGCTTCGAGATCATCGAAGAAGAGCGTGTAATCGAGTAAGCTCATTAAATTGTTACGAAAGAAAAACAATGAAAAAAGAAATTTTCATTATTCCACTCGCCTTACTGCTTTGCTCTTGTGCTTCGATCGTTTCAGGGGATCAGCAGATTGTTTCTGTTGAAACACCTGAATGCGAAAGTGCTAAATGTAAACTGACAAATGAGCAAGGCACATACTACTTAACTGAAACACCTGGAACAGTTACAGTTAATAGATCTGCAAGCCCTATTTTTCTTGAGTGTCACAAAGATGAAGTTAAGGAGACCGTGACTGTTGAGAGTGGAACAAAGGCAATGGCTTTTGGAAATATAATCGCGGGCGGAGTTATTGGCGCGGCTGTTGATATGAGTACAGGGGCTGCTTATTTGTATCCAGATGTCTTTATAAATCCGATAGTTTGTAAATAAAAAAGTCATGAAACACCACAACAACAAAAACAGCGAGCCTTCACAACGCCAACGGCGTGTAGGCGAACAAATCAGACACATTTTGTCAGATACGTTGCAACGTGGACATTTCAGTAGTGAAATTCTTTTGAACAAATCAAACACAATTATTGTGTCAGAGGTGCGCCCTTCCCCAGACTTAAAACATGCACGTGCTTATGTCATGTCATTGAATGGTGAAGATATGGAAGACCTGTTAATTGCTCTGAATGATCAGAAATATGTTTTCCAAAAAGAGATTGCCAGGGGTACAAACCTAAAATTCACACCCCGTGTAAAATTTGTAACGGATACGTCTTTTGACGAAGCACAGCATATTGAGAATATTCTCCGTGATGTGCGTGTTTCTCATGATAGAGACGACACAGAGGAAGAATAACCCATGGGACGTCGTAAGAAAAAGGGCGACCCAATCTCTGGTTGGGTGAACCTTGATAAGCCGTATGGTATGACTTCCACACAAGCCATCGGCAAAGTTCGCCGCCTTTTAAATGCGCAGAAAATTGGACATGCAGGCACGCTAGACCCCCTTGCTACAGGCGTTTTGCCTATTGCGCTAGGTGAGGCCACAAAAACCATTCCATTCGTTCAGGATGATTATAAAACCTATTCCTTTACAGTCACATGGGGCGAGCAGCGCGATACAGATGACGCGGAAGGTGATGTTATTGCTACATCTGATCATCGACCTACAAAAGAGAATATTGAGGGTGCGTTACCACAATTCATTGGTGAGATCGAACAAACCCCTCCACGTTTTTCTGCCATTAAAATCAACGGTCAGCGCGCCTATGATATTGCCCGTGCCGGTGATATCCCTGACATCAAATCACGCATCGTTTACATTGAAGAACTTCATTTAAAAGAAAGCCGAACAGATGAGGCAGACTTCGAAATGCTCTGTGGTAAAGGCACGTATGTGCGCTCTATCGCACGTGATTTGGGTGAGGTTTTAGGAACAAAGGGCTATATTAGTGCGCTACGCCGCGAAGAAGTTGGCTGTTTCTTTGCTGATGATGCGATTTCTCTGGACAATTTAGATGAATTGGACTACGTTGCCGCCCGTAGCGAAGCTTTGTTGCCCCTTCAAACGGTGCTGGACGATATCCCGGCTCTTGCTTTGACGGAGGAAGAAACAACAAAAATTCGGAACGGACAGTCACTTGGGTTTGTATCCCGCCCTGATTTTGAGCGTTTGCAAAAAATTGGTTTAGGAACAAAAGAAACTCAAATGGCGGTGGCCTACTTTCAGGATAATCCGGTCGCGTTAGTTGATCAGGTGCGTGCAGAAATTAAGCCAGTTCGTGTTTTTAATATTTAAGATATTGTGAAAGAAAGAAAAACTATGTCGATTACAGCAGAAAAAAAAGCAACAGTAATAAAAGAATACGCAACGAAAAAAGAAGATACAGGTTCTCCGGAAGTTCAGGTTGCTATCCTGACAAACCGTATTGAAGAATTATCTCAGCACATGCGTGTTCACAAAAAAGATTTCCACAGCCGCCGCGGTCTTTTGGCGATGGTTGCAAAGCGTCGTAAGCTTTTGGATTACCTTAAGAAGAAAGACGAAGATCGTTACCAGAAGTTGATTAAATCACTTGGTATCCGTCGTTAATTGACGCGATCAGCATAAGAGTTATAAAAGCCGCCATTTTGGTGGCTTTTTATTTGACTAGATTCTCACCATTCATGTCGTCTGGTTGCTCTATCCCTAGGAAGTGGAGCATTGTTGGTGCGATATCGGCGAGCTTTCCTTTCTTTAGCTTGATCTTCTCTGCCCCGATTACAATAAATGGCACGGGGTTAAGTGTGTGCGCTGTATGCGGCCCCTTTGTTGCGGGGTCATACATTTGATCTGCGTTGCCGTGATCGGCCGTGACAATAAGAATGCCATTTTTTTCAAGCACAGCTTCTTTAAGTTTACAAAGCGTTGCATCTACTGTTTCGGCGGCTTTACGTGCAGCCTCAACGGAGCCTGTATGCCCGACCATGTCGGTATTGGCGAAATTGACGATAATGGCGTCATGTTTGTTATCTGCGACAACCTTTAACAGTTTTTCAGACAGTTCCGGCGCAGACATTTCAGGCTGTAAATCATACGTTGCAACTTTGGGAGAATTGACAAGTATGCGGTCTTCGCCGTCATAAGGCTCTTCCTGTCCGCAGTTAAAGAAGAATGTCACATGGGGATATTTTTCTGTTTCTGCCATACGCATTTGTTTAAGGCCGTGCGCTGCAATGACTTCGCCAAACGTATTTTTATGCTCTATGGGCTGAAATAACGTTTCCATGTACTCATTAAGCTCATCCGAATATTCCACCATGCCTATCGCTTCGGATAATGGTGGTGCTCCGCCCTTTCGTTCAAAACCGTCAAAATCTTCCAATATCAAGGATTGCAATATTTGACGTGCGCGGTCATTGCGGAAGTTTGCAAAAATGATGGCATCCCCCTCTTCTATCCCCTCATAGCCACTGAAGATTGCAGGCTTAATAAACTCATCGGTTGTGTTTTCTTCATAATTTGCCTGCAAATAATCAACAATAGATGACTCTTCCTCACCTTCCGCATGAACGATAGCATTATAAGCACGCTCAACACGGTCCCAACGATTATCGCGATCCATCGCGTAGTAGCGACCACAGACCGTTGATATCTGAACGTTAAGGAATGCATTTGCCTGTCTTTCTAAATCATAGAGAAAGTCTCTACCACTATGTGGTGAACAATCACGTCCGTCGGTAAAGGCGTGGATATGTGTTTGTACGCCTGCGCTGCCAACGATTTTGGCTAAGTCCATAATGTGATCAATGTGCGCGTGCACGCCGCCGTTCGAGGCCAGGCCCATAATGTGGCAAGATTTCCCTGATTCCTTTAAGTTTTCAATTAACGAGGTAATCGCGTTATGGTTTTTCACGTGTCCTGCGGCAAAGGCCTTGGTGATGCGCGGTAAATACTGCATAACAATGCGCCCTGCGCCAATATTCATGTGCCCGACTTCGGAATTACCCATTTGTCCATCGGGTAATCCAACTTGTCCACCAAACGTTGTTAACGTCGTGTTCGGGCATTTCTCTATCATTGCATCATAGCATGGGGTGTTGGCACTTGCGATGGCATCGTATTGCCCGCCGTTACCGATGCCCCAACCATCAAGAATACATAGAACTACGGGGCTTTTTTGGGGTTTGAAATCTGACATGTTAATACTCTTAATGTGAAGTAACCTTTGACTTTTATGGCGGATAATGTCATGTCTATACACGTTTGCATAGCCGTATTTTGGATTGGCTTTACGGTTGACTATTAAAAGCAGGTTTTAATGCTGTTTTTAACCGTCCACCGAAGACCTTCCCCAAAGAAAGCTTCCAAACAATTTGTACCTTCTTTTGCGTTTTGCGAGAGAGGATTTTGATCAATACATATATATAAGGAAATAAATATGTTTAAAGTATACAAAAAAGAAATAGAATTTGCCGGTAAAACGCTCACGCTGGAAACTGGTAAAATCGCAAGACAAGCCGATGGTGCCGTATTGGCAACGATTGGTGAAACAAGTGTTTTATGTGCCGTAACAGGTTCTAAATCAGTACGTGATGGCCAGGACTTTTTCCCACTATCCGTCCATTATCAAGAAAAGACATACTCCGCCGGTAAAATTCCAGGTGGATTTTTCAAACGTGAAGCACGCCCTTCTGAAAAAGAAACGCTTACATCACGCTTGATTGACCGCCCGATCCGTCCATTGTTCCCCAAGGGCTTTTTGAACGAGGTTCAAGTTGTATGTACAGTTATATCTCATGATCTTGAAAATGACCCCGATATGATTGCAATGGTCGGCGCATCTGCCGCTCTAACGATTTCAGGTATCCCGTTTATGGGCCCAATTGGTGGCGCACGTGTATCTTATAAAGATGGCGAATATATTGTTAACCCACCAATGTACGAAGTTGAGGACATGGATCTTAACCTTATCGTTGCGGGAACACAGGATGGTGTTTTGATGGTTGAATCAGAGGCTTCTGAATTGACTGAAGAAATCATGCTTGGTGCGGTGAATACTGGCCATGAAGCATATCAGCCAGTAATCAATGGCATTATCGAGCTTGCAGAAATGTGTGCTAAAGATATGTGGGATATTGCAGAAACTCCTGCAGCCATTACGAAAATGGCAGAAGATTTGAAAGCCAAGTTCGCCAAAGATGTTGAAAAAGCATATGCGATTACAGACAAGCTAGAGCGTCAGAACGCTGTTGGTGAAGCGCGCGCTGCTGCTATTGAAGCATTCGTTGACGAAGAAAACGGCATTGACGCATCTGTTGTTACATCTAAATTTAAATCACTTGAGGCTGACGTGGTTCGCGGTGCAATCCTGAAAACAGGTAAGCGCATTGATGAGCGTGACACGAAAACTGTACGTTCAATTATTTCAGAAGTTGGTGTTTTACCACGTACGCACGGTTCAAGCTTGTTCACACGCGGTGAAACGCAAGCCCTTGTGGTTGCAACGCTTGGTACAGGCCAGGATGAGCAAATCATGGATCGTCTTGAAGGTGAAACCAGAGAGCGTTTCTTGCTGCATTATAACTTCCCTCCTTATTCAGTTGGTGAAGCTGGTCGTATGGGCCCTCCGGGTCGTCGTGAGATTGGCCATGGTAAATTGGCATGGCGCGCGATTAATCCGCTTCTTCCTTCTGCTGAAGAATTCCCATACACAATGCGTGTTGTTTCTGAAATCACAGAATCAAATGGGTCATCTTCAATGGCTTCTGTTTGTGGTGGTTCACTATCATTGATGGATGCAGGTGTGCCTTTGAAAGCTCCGGTTGCAGGTATTGCTATGGGTTTGATTAAGGAAGGCGAAGATTTTGCCGTTCTGTCAGATATTCTTGGTGATGAAGATCATCTTGGTGATATGGACTTTAAGGTGGCCGGTACTGAAAAAGGTATCACGGCTCTTCAGATGGATATCAAGATTACATCCATCACAAAGGAAATCATGGAAGTTGCGCTAGAGCAAGCTAAGGAAGGTCGTCTGCATATTCTTGATGAAATGGCGAAAGCTCTTTCTGAAGGCCGTAGCGAGCTTAATGCAAATGCTCCTCAGATTGTTTCTATCCAGATCCCAACGGATAAAATCCGCGAAGTGATTGGTACAGGCGGTAAAGTGATCCGTGAGATTATCGAAGTGACTGAAACTAAGATCGACATTGATGATGATGGTACAGTGAAGGTTGCGGCGACAAATGCCGAAGCCATCGAAAAAGCTTTGAAGATGATCAAAGACATCACTGACGAGCCTGAGGTTGGTATCGTTTACACTGGTAAAGTTGTGAAATGTGTTGATTTCGGCGCATTCGTAAACTTTATGGGGGCGAAAGACGGTCTTGTGCATATCTCTGAGCTAGCCGATCACCGCGTAGCCAAAACTACAGACATTATCAACGAAGGTGATGAGGTTAAGGTTCTTTTGACTGGTATTGATGATCGCGGTAAAGTTAAGCTTTCTATGAAGCGTGTTGATCAGGAAACTGGTGAAATCATCGAACAAGACAGCAAAAAGAAAGAAGCGAACGGTTAATCGCTTCTACACTTTAAAAATAATTATGAGAGCCGGATAATGTGTCCGGCTTTTATTTTGTAAATATTTCTGTGATGGCTACGAATTACCATATAGAGTGAATTTTTCAAAGTATTATGGTAATGTGAAATAATGGCAATATCGCGTGCAAGACGTAATTTTAGGGTGTTTTTAGGGCTCCTTCTGCTTTTGAGCTTAGGGTTCTTTTCCGTGTCCGCATATTACTATGTATCTGTAAAACAGAAGAAAATAAGACTAAGCGAGATTGCCCCTACTCTGTTTCAGGCGGATATTTATCATTATTACGCTTTGTCATATATGCGAGGAGAGGATGGGCAGCACCAGATTGCTAAACAGCTTTATAACAAAGGCATATTTGATCATTCTTACAGGCAGGCTGGTGATGATATGATGGCAAATCTTGCCGATAATGGTCATGCGCCATCACAGGTGTTTCAAGCAGATATATTGATGTATTACGGCAATACGCAAGAAGACAAAGACATTGCGCACCAATATTACAAGGACGCTGCCGCACAGGGGTATGTTCCTGCGATAGAAAAACTTGCACTTTTGAATTCAAATCAATAAAAGACTAGATTCTTATCTACAAATATCCGATTTTAATGCGGTAATTATAATTTAACATTAGATGAAATTCATGCCCTTAAAACTACCACGAATAATTGGACATCGCGGCGCTGCCGGATATGCACCTGAAAACACAATTGAATCCATACACACCGCCGCAGATATGGGCATTGAGTGGGTGGAGCTTGATGTTAAAATTACCAAAGATGATATCCCGATTATCTTCCATGATGACACGTTAGAGCGTACGAGCAATGGTACAGGCCTTGTTGCTCATGCAACTTACGAAGATATAAAAGAATTGGATGCAGGAAGCTGGTACGGTGAAAGCTTTATCGGTGCAGCCATTCCTTCTCTAGAGGATGTCATAGAAGTTTTGATTGATCGCAATCTTGGGCTTAATTTGGAAATTAAGCCCTGCCCAGGCCGTGAAAAAGAAACCGCAGAGGTGGCGCTTGATCTGCTTTCAACGATTTGGGACGATCATGATCGTTTACTCATATCTTCTTTTCAGCATGTTAGTTTGGAAACGGCATTGGAAATGGCAGAGGACTGGCATCGTGGATTATTGATTCCTGAAGAATGGCCGGATAATTGGAGTGAATTGTCCGAGTATTTGAAGGTTTCCAGTGTTAACGTAAATGCTTCTACAGTAAAACGTGAAGAAGTCGAAAGCATTATGGATATGGAAAAACCGGTTTTGGCTTATACAGTTAATGAGGCTCATCAGGCGCGCACGCTCCAAAGTTGGGGAGTGGATGGTTTCTTTTCTGATACCCCTGATTTGATTATGGATGGTCTGTTTTCAGTGCATTGATTTTCTTAAAGTGTGGGCATAAAACCTATGCTCAGAGCCAATTTTATTGACACTAAGTGATGTTATTCCGTATTCTATAATATTGAATTGGATAGGAAGAAAAATGGATTCACTTAGCGAGGCTTATGCCCCTGAAGACGCTCAAAGAACTCAAGCAAAAATTCGTATGGAAGAAGAAATCACGTCCAAAGGCTTTGATGCAGGTCTGGCTGTTGAAGTTTTGCGTGAGCTGTTTGATGACATTGAGCCTGCTGATCGCACAGAGATGGCAAAACGTATGCACTCTGATAATGCTGTCACTTTGGACGAGTTTCGTGAATTTATATATGGATCGGAAGAACACCCTAAATATACCGCGGTCTTGTATGATGTGATTAATGATTTAACGTCAGCCACAGAAAGTCCGGAGGAAAGGCGCGAAGTTTTTACGCACCTTAATTATGCTCTTGATGACTTGATGGAAGATATTCGTGATAATAGCCCACATGTCGTTACGCATAACGATGGCACACCTGTCGGTGGTTCGGATACAGAAGATCCTGATGGTTCAAAATTAGAAATATAATTTTTGCCTCGTTAAGACTCAGCAAATTCTTTCAGGCTGTCATGCGGGGGCATGCCAATGGCGTTAAAGCCACAATCAACATAGTGAATTTCACCAGTGACTGCGCCTGATAAATCAGACAGTAAGTATAAACCAGTTCCGCCCAACTCTTCCAGCTCTACCGGGCGCCTAAGCGGCGCTGTGAGTGTATTATATTTAAATGTTTTGCGTGCACCACCAATAACGGCGCCAGCAAGTGTACGCATAGGCCCTGCACTGATAGCATTGACGCGAATACCTTGTGGACCAAGATCTGCAGCCAAATATCGCACGGATGCTTCTAATCCTGCTTTGGCTATACCCATGACATTGTAATTCGGCATTACTTTTTCTGCGCCATAGTAGCTAAGAGTGACGGCTGAGCCACCTTCATTCATAAGCTCTTTGGCTCTACGCATAATCGATGTAAAGGAATAGCAAGAAATATGCATGGTTTTCAGGAAGTTGTTGAGCGTAGTATCAACATAACGTCCTTGTAATTCGTCTTTATCGGAATAGGCAATGGCATGAATAATGAAGTCGATTGATCCCCATTTTTCTTTCAATGTATCAAAAACAGTGTCCAGGTCGTCTTCTTTAGATACATCGCAATCAATCAAGATATCTGCGCCAATGCTCTCGGTTAGGGGTTTAACACGTTTACCAAAAGCATCGCCTTGATATGTGAATGCCATTTCAGCGCCAGCTTCATGCAACGCCTTCGCCATGCCCCAAGCGATAGAGCGCTCGTTTGCAACGCCCATGACGAGCCCTTTTTTACCTTGCATTAAACCAGTCATATTTTTTTCCTTATATCTAGAACAGGCGCCCGCCATTGGGCACAACCTTATCTGGTTGCAGTAAAACAACTTCACCATCATCATCCGGTACACCAAGTGTCAAAACTTCTGACATAAATGGCCCAATTTGACGTGGCGGAAAATTAACAACCGCCATAACCTGTTTATTCTGCAAATCTTCTTTTGTGTAATGTTTCGTAATTTGTGCCGAAGACTTCTTTTGTCCAATATCTTCGCCAAAATCTATAACTAACTTAAACGCAGGCTTTCGCGCTTCGGGAAAGTCCTGAACATCAATGATCGTACCAACACGAACATCAACTTTCAGAAAATCATCAAAAGCAATGGTCATACGTTTTTAATCTCTATACTTGCTCATGGCCAATGTGCAGTTCGTGCCACCAAAGCCAAAGCTGTTTGAGATAACGGTGTCATGTTCTACGTTGTCTATACGCTGCGTTGCGATAGGAACATCGGTTGCACCCTCATCCATATTTTCGACATTGATACTAGGTGCTACAAAACTATTATTAATCATCAGAAGGCTGTATATGGCCTCTTGCACGCCTGTGGCTCCCAATGAGTGTCCTGTCATCGACTTTGTTGCGCTTATGTAAGGGATGTCTTGATCCATTGGGTCAAAGACTTTGCGGATGGCGCCCAGTTCAGTTATGTCACCAACAGGTGTGGAGGTACCGTGGGTGTTGATATATGTCACAGGTGATTGCACAGTTGATAAAGCTTGTCGCATGCAGCGTACTGCACCCTCGCCGCTTGGTGCGACCATGTCGGCACCATCGGATGTTGCACCATATCCAGTGACTTCTGCATATATTTTCGCGCCGCGTGCCTTGGCATGCTCTAATTCTTCCAGAACGACAATACCGCCGCCGCCGCTAATCACGAACCCATCACGATTGGCATCGTATGCGCGTGCTGCACGCTCTGGCGTATCATTGTAATTCGACGACATTGCGCCCATTGCATCAAATAGAACGGATAGTGTCCAGTCCAATTCTTCGCCGCCGCCAGCGAACATAACATCTTGTTTACCCCATTGGATAAGCTCGGTTGCGTTACCGATACAATGTGATGACGTTGAGCAGGCAGATGAAATTGAATAATTCACGCCCTTAATTTTGAAATTTGTTGCCGCTGTCGCTGATGTGGTTGAACACATTGCCTTCGGCACTGCAAATGGCCCGACACGTTTGGGGCCTTTTTCACGAGTAATATCGGCCGCTAAAACTTGGGCGCGTGTTGAAGGGCCGCCAGAACCAACGATGATACCTGTGCGTTCATTTACAACATCACTTTCTTCTAATCCAGAATCAGCAATGGCTTGTTCCATCGACAAATGCGTATAAGCAGCGGCATCGCCCATAAAACGAAACAGTCGTTTATCAATGTGGTCAGCAAGGACAATGTCAGGTTTTCCGTGAACTTGAGAACGGAAGCCAAACTCAGCATATTCAGGCGCAGCCGAAATGCCGGATTTCCCGTTTTTAAGTGATGTCAGTACATCGTCTTTGTTATTTCCGATACAAGAGACAATTCCCATTCCGGTTATTACTACGCGGCGCATAACCTATTCCTCTCTTAGTAGATCAAAGTTAGGGGGCATCTTATTACATTGCTGATGTGTTATCAAACAATCCGACTTTTAAGCCTTTAGCTTTATATATTTCTTCACCGTCGCCATACATTGTGCCATCGCCAATGCCAAGAACGAGTTTACCGCTCATGACGCGTTTGATGTCGACAACATACTTAACCAATTTCGTTGATGGCTGCACTTGTCCTGTTAGCTTAAGCTCACCTAACCCAAGCGCACGGCCAGAGCCCGGCGCGCCCGTCCAGCCAAGATAAAAGCCTGTAAGCTGCCACAGAGCATCAAGTCCAAGACAGCCCGGCATCACTGGATCACCTTTAAAGTGGCAATCAAAGAACCAAATATCGGGATTGATATCAAACTCGGCCTCAATCACGCCCTTACCGTATGCGCCACCTTCTGCAGAAACATTTGTAATGCGATCAAACATTAACATTGGGGGAAGTGGTAACTGTGCGTTACCCGGGCCAAATAATTCACCATTACCACATGAAATTATATCTTCGTATGAATAGCTGGATTTTTGAACAAAAGTCATATTCACTCGCTGCTTTTTATATCAAACAGTTTTATACGAAGTTCTGTTTGTTGGGGCAAGGGGGGATTTAAGAAGAAATCATCAAAATTGTGATTAATAGGAGACCATTTCGAAGTCTAAACACACATATTTGTAGCTTTCGGTGATAGCAGACATTGCTAAAGGCTTTGCTATCGCGGGCTCAATCTCAGGTAATTCGCCCCCAGAAGCAACAGCGATCATACGCCCTGCGGCTTTTGCACAAGCAACCGCTTGGTCATAAGGTCCCGCAAGGTCGATAGTACGGAAAAATCGTAAGCATGAGGGTTCTAATTCACGGATCAGTTCAATAGGCGCATTAATGGGGGTATCATTCGCCGCCAGGCCAAAACGCCAATCACTGCCAGCAGGAACACCAAGGCGTACGGCTTCCTGCGTCATGCTATAGACGACTTGATCTAAATTATCAGGTAGCTCCCCTCCTCTAAACACATTGCGTATATCCGATGAATTTAGAGAAATAGCTAATCTGCGCCCCGCTACACCGCTCAATGCGGAAATGCAGTCGCCGCCAGTCCAGCCGTTATGTCCGATTTTTGTATCAATGGACACATCACATAATTCTTGCGCAGCCACTTCAAAGGCCATGCATTTTTTAACGCATTCCATAAGTAGGCGGAATGTCTCTGCCCGAGGGATTCCCATATCTTCCCATCCAACGATAACATGTTGGAATACGGTTAAGATAAGGTCATGTAATTCAAAATTACAATCTAGCCACTCTTCAAAGAAAACGCGTGCCGCTAGACGTCCGCGTTCAGTCTCGTAATCAACAATGTGTGCGGGCGGTAATGCGTATGGCGCTAACATACCTTTTGCCGGATGACAGCCTAATAAATGAGAAAGTTTCTTGAAGCTTGCTTGCATCGCCTGATCGGCGTCTTCGAAAACGAAATATGTTTCCACCAACACACCGGCCATGTGTTGAATAACTTTCATACCATCCACACCACGTTCATGGTCAGCGGAGAGTTGAATCAAAGCAGAGTGGAAACGGGAGCCCATTTCCGGCTTGTTAGTCAGTGTAAACATTTTATTTTGAACCTTGAATCAGGACTGATAAAGGTGAGTCGTTGGAAGAACTTTTTAAACGCAGCAGAACGCTACGAATATGATTCTAATCAAAATTTTCGTTTTCGTAAACACCCCAAAGTGATTTTCTTTCGATCCATCCCGAAATCCCTGACGCTGTTACATGGCACATTTGTCCCAGACACTCTTTGACTTTGATCAAGGACTTTGGCTCTAACATCATGGAAACGCTATGTTTTTCCGGTGTTTCTTCTGTATTGTGTTTATATGCAATCACTGGTTTATCACTGTGAATAAGCCCTGTTCTTTTTCCTGATAAAAGTGTCTTGAAAACCCAACCTTCTGCACCTTCATAGTCTTTTATCTTACGCCAGTGATCATATTCGAGGATAACTTCAACGGGCAGTGATTTCATTTTGACGACCCATTTTACAGGGTATTTTTGCCCCGGCCCTGCGCGCACATTTGTTGTGTCCTTCGCCAATGATACAAAGCGAGGGATCGGTAGGCCGCTATTGCTGAAAATATCTTTTTTATCTTCTGGTATGTCTTGCGCGTGACTATTTTGAGATATTAAAAACGTAAGAAATAAGAGAGATACAGAAAAGAATATTAGAAAGCGTGCGGAGTTTGAGACGTTTTTTTCTTTCATCACCTCTATTTTATGATAAAAACGCCGCTATGAATCAAGGAAATAAAGCAATTATACCCGTTTCTGTTGCGCCGATGATGGATTGCT
The DNA here is from genome assembly GCA_964015995.1 of uncultured Alphaproteobacteria bacterium. GTDB lineage: Bacteria > Pseudomonadota > Alphaproteobacteria > Micavibrionales > Micavibrionaceae > UBA1672. Next base: position 10,639 of record CAXHFH010000003.1, on the reverse strand, counting down.
AGGATAGTTGTCCTAATACTTTAATGTGAAACGATATTATTTTTCGTGTAGCCATATAGTAGGCACAAAATGGACTAGAAAACAGAGGGTGTTCTCCTTGTGTTCTTGTTTTGTGAGGGTTTATATGAAGATTTTTTTTAAATCACCCCATCACTCCGCAATATTGCGGATATTCTCACGGCGAAAATCGATAGATAATAAAGTTTTTAGAGAGGCGATTATCTAGATGATACTTATGCTTTCTCGCAAAAGCAGGCGTTAAGTTGTGACGACGATAAGTTTCTAGGCGGGCAAGAATTATCAGTGATCTCTCATTATCTCTATGGGGAGAATGTTATCTATGAGATTTAGCAGGTGGCGAAGTGAATTTTCTGATTTTTTTACCAGTGACGCGTTAAAATCTGTTGGAAAAGAAATATCAGGCTCTAAATGTAAATCCAAATTAGGGATTAATGTAAAAACCTTTCGTTGATCGTAGAAAGAAATAGATAGTGGGTGGTGATTATTGGACATGTTTCGAAACACTTCCATGAAGGCAGGGTTTACAAGATAACGAGATTCAACCTGATCCTCTGAAAAAACATCAAACTGCTTCTCAAAAGCAGGATCTACAAGATTAACTTTCTTTACATTAAAAAGCTTTTCTTGCTTCCTTTCTTCCCACTTATTTTTGTCTTCTGTTACAAACGTACGCTTTAAAAACTTTTCCTTTGGAAACTCTATGTATGCAAATGTCCCTTTAAAATCATACTTTCCAGAATCTGAATCACATATCGCGTAAGCAACAATTAAATCAACATTTCTGTATTTCATAGAAATATGAAAGTTAGAGCTGTAATGAGCGCATGGAATAACTAAAGAATCCCATATTAAAGACTTTGGTATCTTGCCTTTTTTAAACTCAACGTCTGCAACGTTAAGAGTTTCAGCTAAGCTAATAGAATGAAAATTACGATAAGCATGCTGGTAATTTAAGGTTGGAATCTTGACCCCCCAGTCATGTAGGTAATAAATCAAACACGAACTTAAGAGTAGTAACGATATACTTTCTTCGTACCAGGTATTTTTTGAATAGAGCCACGAGAGAAAAAAAATTATAAGAAAGATAACAAAAATTATAAGAAAACCAATGAACCGCGCACTCACTTTTCTATTTTTTTGCTCATTTAGCATAGAACGACGGTATTGTTCTAGTTCAACAACGCTGGATGGAATGTACCTATCTGATGGGTATATTTGCGATTTTAACCAGTTTTTCATTATTTACCATTTCATCCATTAACTTCCGTTCCTAGCCAAAATCAGACATTAACTTATATCCTTCAGAAAGTGTAGTTTAGTATTTTTTGTTGGCAATTTGTCCAATCTTTTGTAGCCATATAGTAGACATTTGTGAAAAATACCACTTGCAAAAACCGCAGAAAATCTAGACTTTGTATTTTGACTGAACTACTAAAAGAATTTTAAGTAAGTGACTGATAAAAAATATAAAAATGGCATTGCGCAACTATCTGTTGCGCCGATGATGGATTGGACGGATCGTCATTGCCGTTTTTTTCACCGTCTTATCTCCCCTAATGCGATGCTTTATACTGAAATGAAGACCACAGGTGCGTTGTTGCACGGCGATAAAAACCGTTTCTTGCAGTTCAGTGAACAAGAACAGCCTGTTGCCCTTCAGCTTGGTGGATCCAATCCGAATGATCTCGCGCGATGTGCAAAAATGGGTGAGGATTATGGTTATGATGAGATTAATTTGAATTGTGGCTGCCCGAGCGATCGTGTGCAAAAAGGTAAAATTGGCGCTATTTTAATGGAAGAGCCGAATTTGGTTGCTGATGGTGTGGCGGCCATGATTGATGCTGTTGATATTCCTGTCACGGTTAAATGTCGTATTGGCATTGATGAGCAAGATGATTTTGAATTTTTGAATAACTTTGTGATCGCCATTAAAAATGCTGGATGCAAAACGGTCATTGTTCATGCTCGCAAGGCATGGTTACAGGGGCTCAGTCCAAAAGAAAACAGAACAAAGCCGCCTATTAATTATGAGCGCGTTGCAGATATTAAAGTCGCGCACCCCGAATTGAATATTGCAGTAAACGGAGATATAAAAACTGTGGATGCCGTAAAACAGCATCTCGAGGTGTTTGATAGTGTCATGCTTGGACGTGAAGCGTATCAAAATCCATATATTTTAGCGGAGCTTGAAACAAGAGTTTTTGAAAATCGTGAAATATTAAATCGGAAGGCTGTGGCCAGAGCAATGATCCCATATATTGAAGGGCAAGCGGATAAATTTGGTACGCCTATTAAATCAATAACACGGCACATGGTGGGATTATTTCATCAACAAAAAGGCGCAAAGAAATGGCGCCAAGTTCTAAGCACCCTTCCTCATCAAGAGGGTAGAACAGCCAAAGATATTATTGAGGAGGCTTTAAAAAGCGTTAGTGATACTTAAATTGTACCGACCAGATTGGAATCTTTTAAAGTAACACGCCCATCAAATGTCACTTCATAATGTGCGTCATAAACACCATTACCTGACCAAATTCTGGTATTGATGTCATAATGCGATAATTTTTCATTCTTTTTGATGGTTGCACCAGAGTACTTACGCAAGAACCGCGTACGCTCATAAGGACTGCGGTCATATATAAATTCACTGTTTTGGCCTTCGATAATACGGGCATTTTCACCTTCTTGATTATCAGAGAATATACAGAAGAACTTCAAGTAGTCATGGACGTTATCATCAGTCAGCTTTAAAACACCAGTTTCATTTACCTCTGCGATGACTTCGAACAATCCTTTTAGTTGGGCATATTCATAGCCATATTCAATAAAAAAAGCATAGCCCCACTCTTCGTCTTTGATTTTACTAATCTGAAGGATGTTCACTTCGTTATAAAAAGGCAGTGGTTTGTACAAAACCTTATGCGTCGAAGAATCTAAATGCTCTGAGCCATAGGGGCTAACGAATTTTAGGAATGCGTCTTTGTCCTGATACTCTTCCCAAGTACCATCATTTTCAACCAGATAGATTAATTTTTGATTTTGCGCTTCATGTGAAAGCATAGAGTATTCCAAACATTACTTTAAATAGAGCCGACCATTTCGTCGTCTTTCATTTCAACGTGACCACCTTGTGTGACTTCAAAAACTGCGTCATACACATAACCTTCGTTCAAAACACGTGTTTTGATTGTGCATCGGCCTAGTTTGTCGAAGTCTGAAATCTCAGAGCCTTCGAATTTACGCAAATGGCGTGATTTATCATATCCACTGAGCTCCGCAAGAAACTCACTGTCAGGGCCTTCTATGATGTAATAACATTCGCCCTCTTCGTTCTTTGTGAACAGGCAGAAGAATTTCAGATAATCCATCACATTTTCTGCATCCAATGCAATCGCACCCGTATCGTTTAGCTCGTGAATAACATCGCTCATGCCACGCAGTAAAATGTAATCGTCACCATGTTCTAAAAAGAAATAATAAAGTGGCTCTTCTTCCCAACCTGTGGATGTGACTTGTAAGATATTAACGTCTTTATAAAATGGTAAAGCCTTTGCAAAAACCTTGGTGTTACCAGCGTTCAGCTCTTGCCCTTCCATCGGGCTGATGAAAGATAAAAAGTCTGCTGCGTCTTTATAAGTTTCCCAGCTGCCGTCATCACAGTTAAACATGCTGATCAAAGGTTTCTTTGACATTATCGTTCCTTACTAAAAGTTTTTTGTTTTCTTAAAAATTATCATTAGAGTGTTACGGCTTCTCTGGCAAGCCTTCACCAACCTGAAAGCTCTCCCCACAACCGCAGCGGCCGACTTCATTTGGATTGATAAAATCAAAACGGGCATTGCCAAGCTCATCGGTGATGTAGTCGATCTTTGTACCAAACAACATCCATGAATAGAGTTTGGGAATATAAATGTCCGCACCGTTTTCTTCGAATTTCTCATCTGCGCTGAGATCATCACCTGCTGAAACATATTCCATTTGATAACTGTTACCGGAACATCCTGTTGCCTTAACAGTGAGCCTTAGTCCTTGCGTATCATCGGGTGCATTGCTCATTAGTTCTTTGATATGTTGCGCGGCTTTTTCTGTAATTTGAATGGGGGTATCACTCATCTTGCTATTTCCTTACGTAAACATATTTAGTTGCATTTTCGCGGTTTCTGCCATCATAGATGGGTTCCATTGTGGCTCCCATATGATTTCAACCTCAACACCGCCAACGCCCTCTAGTGGTAAAATAGCGCCTTGCACCCAGGCTGGCATTTCTTGTGCCACCGGACATGCGGGTGAGGTTAAAGACATCTCTACCTTTACATCTGAAACACCGTTTTCTTCTTTTTCGATTTTGACATTATAAATCAGACCAAGCTCATAGATATTGACCGGAATTTCAGGGTCGTAAATTTCCTTCAATCCTTTTTCGATATCCGCCCATAATTTATGTTCACGCGGTACATCAACGTGAGGCGGCTGTGTCAAGTGATCGTAGTTTTCTTCTATTTGTTCTTTTTCGCTCATTTTAAGCACCCGCTCATCATGTTTAATGCTTCCATTTTACCAAGTTCTCTATTCGGACTTATTCCATTTAATTGCTTAATAACCATATTCATCAACTTTTGATTAAAGCAATGACAGTCGAGGTTTTGCCCCGATTTGTTTCTGATGTCTTTTTTTAGGGTATCACACTGCTCTGTCCCATATTGTTTAACGTGTTTTTTACCGCATGACATTAATTGGTTCATATATTCCGTTCTAAATTTAGGGTCTTCTTTGTTAAAAAACGGGTTCTCCCTTATATATTCGGTAGAACATTGACAAAGTTGCGTTGTATCACCACGAAAAATTTCATGTTTCGCCGCCGTTTCCATACAAGTTTTATGGTTTTTCTCAACAGTAAGGTTTACGACCCATCCATAGACGAGATAACCGGCAAACAAAACCAAGACCAAAATGATTGAAAAAATTCTCATATGTCTATCCGAATAGCTCCTGCACTTTTTTCAATCCTATAATTAGGGCGTCAATATCCTCTTTGTTTGTATACATTGCAATAGAAGCGCGCGCCGTCGCATCCAGCCCCATAACATCCATCAAGGGCATCGCACAATGGTGACCAGTGCGAATGGCCACACCGCATTGGTCAAGGATCATCCCAACATCACTGGGATGAGTGCCATTAATTGTAAAGCTCAGCACACCGGCTTTATAGTTTAAAGCTTTCGGTCCGTGGAGCGTCAAACCTTCTACCTCTAAAATCGCTTTTGTAGCGTATTTCAGAAGGTTTTCCTCATGTTTCGCAATCTTATCCATACCGATATCCACAAGGTAGTCCACTGCCGCTCCAAGGCCGATAACCTCTACAATCGCAGGGGTTCCTGCCTCGAATTTATAGGGCGCTTCGCGGTATGTCGTCCCTTTGCTAAGGCTCACACGCTCTATCATGTCCCCACCACCCTGATATGGCGGAATAGAATTCAGAAGATCATATTTCCCGTAGAGCACACCAATACCACTGGGCGCGTAGAGCTTATGCGCCGTAAAGACATAGAAATCGGCATCCATGTTTGTGACATTGACGGAACGGTGAACAACGCCTTGTGATCCATCAATCAGAATTTTGATATCAGGGTTATGGGTGCGCACTATTGTGATGATGTCATCAATCGGATTAATCGTGCCAAGGGCGTTTGATATCTCCACAACGCCGACCAATTTTGTTTTGTTGGACAGCAAGGATTTGAATGCCGCCATATCAAGCGTGCCCTCGTTCGTGACCGGAACAACCTTAACTACAATGCCAATTTGCTCGCTCAATAATTGCCACGGCACAATATTGGCGTGATGCTCCATCTCTGTGATGAGTATCTCATCACCTTCTTTCAGGTTCGTCCGCGCCCAGCTTTGTGCAACAAGATTGATCCCTTCGGTGGAGTTGCGAGTGAAGACGATGTTTTTTTCAGACTCTGCCCCGATAAAGGCCGCCACTTTTTTGCGTACATCTTCGAAAGCTTGCGTCAAGTTTTGCGAAATCTCATACAGACCGCGGTGGATGTTGGAATATCCTCCGTTCAATACAGCATCCATGGCATCAATAACGGTCTTGGGTTTCTGTGCGCTCGCGGCACTATCCAGAAACGCTAAAGGCTTGCCGTTCATCTGCTTGCCCAGAGCCGGAAAGTCATCGCGCCATGGTGATTGGAGATCAGGCGTCTCTATTTCAGTTGCTCTGTCAGCCATTGCGTTGCCATATCTTTGATTTGGGTTTGGGTATCTTCGCCCTCAATCTTATCCACAACTTCATCCACAAAGGCTTGCACAAGCAACATACGCGCCTGAGCCTCAGTTAGCCCGCGGGAGCGCAGATAAAATAATGGCTCCTCATCCAGTGCGCCTGTGGTTGTGCCGTGGGAGCATTTCACATCATCGGCGTAAATTTCAAGCTCCGGCTTCGTGTCCATTTCTGCCTTGGGCGAGAGCAGGATTGTGTTGGCGAGCTGATACCCATCTGTTTTTTGTGCGGCTTGGTGTACGTGTACCTTGCCCTGAAATACGCCGCGGGCAGCATCATCCAGTAGCGTGCGATAAAACTGGTTTGACACACAATGCGGGGCAGTATGTTCCATGACGATTGTTGTATCACCATGCTGTGAGCCTTTGAGCAGATTCACACCATTGAGTGAGCAATCAATGTTCTCACCGTTCAGGACGGCATGAATGTCATGACGTGTGAGCTTTCCCCCTAAATTCAGAGAAAAACTGTTCAAATACGCATCACGCTCCATGGTGATATGCACCATGTTGGTTTGCACGCCATCCATACTGTCCGTTTGGATACGCACATGGTTTAATCGTGCATTTGCACCAAGCACAATTTCGGTGCTCATATTTTTCCAATAGGCGCCCTGCCCGTCATGTTTTTCAATCACGGTGGCCTGTGCGCCATCTTCCAGAACAATCTTCAAACGTGGCTGATGATGCGTTCCATCCACACCTGTCCACACAATTTCCTCGGCTTGCTCACCGATCTGTCCACGTGGAATGTGGATAAGAACCTCTTGTGATTTTTCCGGCGTGGTGGCAAGTAACTCCTCTCCTAACGCTCTGGAAAGATTGGTGTATTTCCACTCTTCCACCTTTTGGGTTGGCAGGTTTTCTCTGTCTAATGTTTTTACCATGGTAGTACATCCTTTATGCCGGGCGGCCAATAGCTCCAAATTTCCGTTGTAACAATACCATCGGCGGTATTGCCCTCTTTTTTAGAATATTTTAGGCGCACGGTTTTGCCTTCTGGCGGGTTACTCTTGATTTTTATGTTCAAGATTTTATCGACATTCTCTTTCATGCATGCTGCACCTTTTTGGTCATGCCCTTCGGTCACTTTTGCGCCTTTGATTTCTGCGCGATAAAGCCCAGTCTCTAAATTGCGCTTAACCTGCGCATGGACAGCGCATTCAATGTAATAACTAGCCTGCGCTTGTGCGGGTACAAACATAAATATTGTGATGAGGCATGCAAGAATTCTCATTATGCGGCTTCCTCAAGAAATTCGGCGTAGCCTTTTTCTTCTAGCTCTAGGGCAAGTTCGGGGCCGCCTGATTTCACAATCTTGCCGTGTGCCAGAACATGCACATGATCAGGCTTTATGTAGTCTAGTAAGCGCTGATAATGCGTGATCACAAGGAACGAACGATTTTCCGCGCGCAGTTTGTTCACACCATCGGCTACGATTTTAAGGGCGTCGATATCAAGACCGGAATCCGTTTCATCAAGGACGCAGAATTTCGGCTCTAACATTGCCATTTGCAATACTTCGTTGCGCTTTTTCTCTCCGCCGGAAAAGCCAACATTCACCGCGCGCTTCATCATATCTTCTTTGATGCCGAGTGCTTTGGTTTTTGCCTTTATCAGTTTCAGCATGCCAAGCGCATCCAGCTCATCTTCGCCGCGTTGTTTACGGATGGCATTGATAGATGTTTTCAGGAAGGTGCTCATATTCACGCCCGGAATTTCAACAGGGTATTGAAACGCAAGGAAAACACCGGCTGCGGCGCGTTCTTCCGGATCCATATCCAGAAGGTCTTCACCATCTAGCTCAACTGAACCTTTGGTAACTTCGTAATCGTCACGGCCTGCCAACACATAAGACAGGGTCGATTTTCCAGAGCCATTCGGCCCCATAATCGCATGCACTTCGCCATCATTAATAGACAGGCTCAGCCCCTTGATAATTTCCTTTTCTTCACCATCGTCAGTTTCGATGGATGCGTGTAAGTCATTAATTTTGATCATTTTTCTTCTCTTTCATGGACTTAATAATTTCTGCCAAGCCAAGCAATATTAATGGCTCGTACAGGATGTAATATAATTCTGTTTGCGCAACTTTGATTACTCTGGCGAGCGTCAACGGCATTTCGGTTTCTTTAAGCTCGGCGATCAGGTCATTGATGCTAATGCCCGCTTGTGTCATCGCAACAATAAACATTACGGCGGCGGCACATTGCAAAATGCAGGCAACATGAGATTTCTTGATTGCTTGGGTCATGGTTTGAGTTGCTCCAATTCATCGGGTTGAACTTTGTCGATTATAAAATCAGGTAAGGGTTGTTTTTGACTGCCGCCTATGTCTGTTGGCAGAACCTCAGAGGCAAGTGATTTCGGTGCTTTTGAGGCTTGCATGTTCTCATAGGCATACCAAATACTAAACGCTATTAATGCAATCGTGAAAACAAACACGAGCCGATATATAATCTTATCGAGCAATAATCTTCTTTGATATGCTTTATACTCATCTTGATTATCATTCATGTCAAAAGCCCTTCTATAGCGGTGGCGAGCTTTATGTCCTTCTCCGTGATTGTATTGCCTGCGTCATGGGTGGTCAGTGTGAGCGTCACCGCACTGTACATATTTTCAATGTGGGCGTGATGGTTTTGCTTTTCCTGCAAGATGGCGACCTGTGCAAGAAATCCAAACGCTTCTGTGAAGTTTTTGAACTTGAACGTCCCGATGAGTGTGTCGTTTTCTTCTTTCCAGTGTTTAGGAAGGCTCATCCCTCTACTCCAAACTTTAAGGGGACAGAAAACTTAATTCTAGTCATCGACTTTTCAGTTAAATCACCTGATATTTTTCCACCTATATTATTGCTAAGAACTGAAATTTTAGCACCACCTTCCGATGTATTTTTTTCTTCAACCGAAACTGCCACATCGAAATCGACGTTCTTCACAGTTTCATTGCCATTACGTACTGAAAGCAAATTAGGATTAACTAACTTTCCGTGAATTTTTTGAGCATCCTTAACCCCTTCAATTATTTGAACTAAAGTCTTGGTTATAAATTCATCTAATTCCATTACCCAACGCTCCCCTCCAGACTAATGCCAACAAGCTTTTGCGCTTCCACCGCGAATTCCATCGGCAGATGCTGCATCACTTCACGGGCGAAGCCGTTGACGATGAGGGCTATGGCTTCTTCCTCGCTCAGGCCGCGTTGCATACAATAAAACAGCTGATCTTCGGAAATCTTAGATGTCGTCGCCTCATGCCCAAGGCTCGCGCTTTGATTACGGCTTTCGATATAAGGCACGGTATGCGCCCCGCACTGATCACCGATGAGCAAACTGTCACACACCGTAAAGTTCTTCGCGCCCTCCGCCGTCGGCAGGATTTTCACAATACCGCGATAAGTGTTATCGCTTTTCCCCGCGCTAATCCCCTTGGAGATAATGCGGCTCTTGGTGTTTTTACCAATATGGATCATCTTCGTGCCTGTGTCGGCTTGCTGACGACCATTTGTAATGGCGACGGAATAAAACTCCCCCTGAGAACCATCGCCTTTGAGGATACAGGACGGATATTTCCATGTAATCGCGGAGCCTGTCTCCACTTGCGTCCAACTGATTTTGGAATTGCGCCCTTCGCACAGGCCGCGCTTGGTTACGAAATTATAAATGCCGCCCTTACCGGTTTCAGGATCACCCGGATACCAGTTTTGTACGGTGGAATATTTGATCTCCGCATCTTCATGTGCGATGAGTTCAACAATCGCGGCGTGAAGCTGGTTTTCATCACGCATTGGCGCGGTGCAGCCTTCCAGATAAGACACGTAAGAGCCCTTCTCCGCGATAATCAATGTACGCTCAAATTGCCCTGTGTTCAGCTCATTGATACGGAAATAGGTCGATAGCTCCATCGGGCAACGCACGCCCTCAGGGATGTAAACGAAACTGCCGTCTGTGAACACCGCGCTGTTCAAACATGCATGCTTATTATCGGAATACGGCACAACAGAGCCCATATATTTTTTGATCAGTTCAGGATGATCTTGAATAGCATCAGAGATGGAGCAGAAAATAACGCCATGTTTTTTAAGCTCTTCCTTAAAGGTGGTCGCAACGGACACAGAGTCAAACACCGCATCTACCGCGACAGGTGTACGGTTTTGCACGCCCGCTAACATTTCTTGTTCACGCAGAGGAATTCCAAGTTTTTCGTATGTTTCCAATAGCTTGGGATCGACATCATCCAAAGATTGCGGCATATCGTCCATCGACTTCGGCGCAGCGTAATAATAGGAATCCTGATAAGGAGCCAATAATTAATAAATCAATTAAAAGTGA
>CAXHFH010000002.1:0-52962 GCA_964015995.1 uncultured Alphaproteobacteria bacterium | reverse complement strand
CCTCTGGATTCGTCGGCAGCGTCAGATGTGTATAAGAGACAGTCATAAAGGTGTTAACCCGGACGAGGTTGTTGCTGACGGTGCGGCGATCCAAGGTGGTGTTTTACAAGGTGACGTTAAAGACGTTCTTCTTTTGGATGTTACGCCTCTCTCGCTTGGTATTGAAACACTGGGCGGCGTATTCACACGCCTGATTGAGCGCAATACGACAATTCCGACAAAGAAATCACAAGTATTCTCAACGGCAGAAGATAATCAAAATGCTGTGACTATTCGCGTTTTCCAAGGTGAACGTGAAATGGCCGCGGATAACAAATTGCTCGGGCAATTTGATTTGGTTGGTATTCCCCCTGCTCCACGCGGTATCCCGCAAGTTGAAGTTACGTTTGATATTGATGCGAATGGTATTGTTAATGTGTCTGCCAAAGATAAGGCCACGAATAAAGAACAACAAATTCGTATTCAAGCGTCTGGCGGTTTATCGGATGATGATATCGATCAAATGGTGAAAGATGCCGAATCTAACGCCGAAACAGACAAAGAAAGACGCGAAACTGTTGAAGCCCGAAACCAGGCTGAATCTGTTATGCACTCAGTTGAAACATCTTTAGAAGAACTTGGCGATGATATTCCGGCCGAAGACAAAGCAACAGTTGAGGCGGCTATGGCTGACCTTAAAACTGCACTTGAAGGTGAAAATGGTGGAGACATCAAAGCCAAAGCAGAAGCATTGTCACAGGCGAGCATGAAACTTGGTGAAATTGCATATCGAAAAGCACAAGAAGAAGCCGCTGCCGAAGCCGATAACGAATCTGGCGCCGAAGATGTTGAAGTTACCGATGTTGACGGATCATCTGACGATGATGACGAAGCCATTGATGCCGACTTCACAGACCTTGAAATCGAAGAAGAGTCCGAAGACGACCAGAAATCGGCTTAAGCTTTAAATAATAAATGTGGGGATACCGATTAAAAATAATCGGTATCTTCCAATTTAAAACACATATTGGTAACAGATGGCTAAGCTAAATCAGAAGGACATGAACCATTACGACATTCTGAAGATACCTCAGGATGCTTCAGATCAGCAGATACGCGATGCCTATATTACAATGGCACGCATTTACCACCCTGATCACAACCCGCAAAACACACATGTTGCCTCTGATCGTTTTAAAAGAATAAAAGATGCCTATGAGGCACTTAAAAACGAGACCATCCGAATACCATCTGCACAGCAATCCTCAAGGGGATTTTAAAGAGAGATAGACATGGCAGGAAAAAACTTTTATGAAATTCTCGGCGTGAACAATGATGCCGACGCGGCGGATATTAAAAAATCTTATCGTAAATTGGCGATGAAATATCACCCCGATCAAAATAAAGACAATCCCGAAGCTGAAGAAAAATTTAAAGAAATCAGCGAAGCATACGATATTTTAAAAGACGAACAAAAACGTGCTGCCTATGACCGATACGGTAATAGTGCTTTTGACGGCAGCATGGGCGCTGGCCCCGGTGGCGCAGCAGGCGGATTTGGCGGCGGTGCATTTTCTGACATCTTCGAAGATATGTTCGGTGACTTCATGGGTGGCAACGGCCCCCGCAGAGGCGGCGGCGGAGCGATGCGCGGTTCTGATTTGCAATACACCTTGGAGATGTCGTTAGAAGAGGCGCATAAAGGTAAAGAATCAAAAATAAAAATTCCGGTGAACGACACATGTGAAAAATGTAGTGGTTCAGGGTCAGAGGATGGTAACGCCTCTAGCGTTTGTGCGACATGCGATGGCGCAGGCCGCGTACGCCAACAACAAGGATTCTTCACGATTGAGCGCACATGCCCGAACTGTAACGGCGAAGGCAACATTATCCAAAACCCATGTAAGGCTTGTGGTGGTGCTGGTCGTACTCAGAAAAGTAAAACCTTGAAAGTTAAAATCCCCCCTGGTGTTGAAACCGGACGCCGTATAAGGCTGACGGGTGAAGGTGAAGCTGGCGTTCGCAGTGGCCCTAAAGGTGACCTTTATGTCATGATCAACGTAAAGCCGCACAAATTATTCCAACGCGATGGTGCCAATTTATATTGCCGTGTCCCCATTACCGTCACACGCGCCGCATTAGGCGGTGAGATTGAGGTACCCACCATCGAAGGCACACGTGCCAGTGTAAAAGTTCCGGCAGGAACACAGACAGGTCAACAATTCCGTCTGCGTGGTAAAGGCGTTAATAAAATACGCTCTGATTCCCGCGGCGATATGTATATAGAAATCTTTGTTGAGACCCCTGTTAATCTCGATAAGAAACAGCAAAACCTGCTCCGTGATCTTGATAAATCCATGGATAACGGATCTTCCGCAAGCAAGAACTCTCCTGAATCAAGTGGGTTTTTCCAAAAAATCCGCGAATTTTGGGATGATCTGAGCGAATAATTGCGACAAAAAGCAAAACCAAAGAAAGATATGAGTATGAATGTAGGGATAATGGGCTGTAATGGTCGTGTCGGAAAGATACTGATTGATGAGTTAACCTCAGGTGATTGGGATGCGCGTGGTCTTGTGCTTGCTGGCGGATACGCCCGTGAAGGCACTGAGGTAGAGAATGGTTTTTCCGTTACCAATGATAAAGATGAACTTTTCAAAAACTCTGACGTCATTATTGATTTTACATTGCCCGAAGGCACAAACGCACATGCAAAACTAGCTGTAGAACATAAAACAGCATTGATCGTAGGCACAACTGGCCTAACTAAAGATGACGAAGAAAACCTAAAAGATGCTTCTGCGCACACTCCGATTGTTTATGCCGCCAATATGAGCATCGGTGTTAATATGTTGCTTGCACTTGTTGAACAAGCGGCCGCACGTTTGGAATCTGAATGGGATATCGAAATTTTCGAATCGCATCATAAATATAAAGTTGATGCCCCTTCGGGAACGGCGCTTGCACTTGGAAAGTCGGCGGCGACCGGTCGCGGGAACAGCCTTGAAAACTTGGCAGAATATGAACGTCACGGACAAATCGGCGCACGTGAAAAAGGCAAAATCGGCTTTTCTGTGGCACGCGGCGGTGATGTCGTCGGAGAACATACAGTATTCTTTTATGGTGAAGGCGAACGATTAGAGCTAACACACAAGGCCACAAACAGAAGTCTGTTTGCAAAAGGCGCTCTTCATGCCGCATCTTGGATAGAAGGAAAAGAACCGGGCTTGTATTCTATGCGCGATGTCCTCAAGCTATAAATCTACGCCCTCTTCTTTGAGGATTTTACGTTTAATCTCGGTTCCCCACATATAATTCCCAATCGCTCCGCTTTTTTGGATCACGCGGTGACACGGTACGATCAATGAAACAGGGTTTTGCCCTACGGCTGTACCTACGGCTCTATGTGCTTTTGCACTTCCGATAGCATGCGCGATATCGCCGTACGATTTGGTCGTCCCTTTTTCAACCTCAAGCAATGCATTCCATACCTTTTTTTGAAATTCCGTCCCGCGCAGATCCAACGTAACACCGCTTATCATATCGGCGCGCCATGCATTCAGAGCCATTTCACCGATACTTTTCGCCACAGAATCACTGCGCATCAATTGCGCCTTAGAAAAACTCTTTTGTAATTCCTCTAACCCATCTTTTTTGTGGCCTTCAACCATAAAGCCTAACCAACAAATGCCCTGATCGGTTTGGGCAATCACCATTCTTCCGAATTCAGAATCGTAAAAGCCGTAAACTATCTTTTCCATCATTGCAGCCTTCCCTGAAGGTCTTGTGTTTGATATGTCTTTTACTATGCCTATGAAAAAAGATGATATCTACGAATTTTTCAAACGATTACACGCAGAAGATCCGGAACCGAAAAGTGATCTGGAATATACCAATGCCTATACATTGTTAGTTGCAGTGACACTCTCCGCGCAAGCCACAGATATTGGCGTTAATAAGGCCACAAAAGAGCTGTTCAAAATTGTCGATACACCGCAAAAAATGTTGGATCTTGGAATTGATCGACTGAAAGATCATATTAAAACCATCGGGCTATATAATAATAAGGCGAAAAACGTGATCGCGATGGCCGAAATTTTAGTAAACGATCATAATGGCGAAGTACCCAACACCCGTGAAGCCCTCATGACATTACCCGGTGTTGGTAGGAAAACGGCCAATGTTGTCTTGAACATTGTCTTTCATCAACCAACCATGGCCGTGGATACACATATTTTTCGTGTTTCAAATCGCACAGGTATGGCACCGGGGAAAAATCCGGATGCCGTTGAACAAAAGTTACTTAAGGTCGTCCCGGACGATTTTGCCATGCACGCCCATCATTGGTTGATATTACTTGGTCGCTATACGTGTAAGGCACGCAAACCGGATTGTGAAAGCTGTGCGGTGTATGACTTATGCGGGTATAAAGACAAAACGGTTTAGCCACAAAAAAACCGGACACTATAATCAGCGTCCGGCTTAAAAATTATTCATCGTATTTGGTCATTCTTACGAAAATGAAATGTAGGCATTTACACAAAACGCCTACATATTATTCATTAGTAACCCGCATGCGCCTTAGAGAACAAACCAGATTCAGCGTTTGCAGCTTCGCTTCTGTCTTTCTTCGAAGATGGTGCATCTTTCGTTTTGGCCATGGCAGATGCTTCTGTACCTGCGCGGTACTTATCAACTGCTTTCGGATCAACAGTGCCCTTCAATGGTGTCATACGACCATCAAGCATTGCGCCTGCTTCAACTTCAAGCTCGCGGTATGCGATAGAACCGGTGATTACGCCGGAAGACTTCAATGTCAAACGACCGTTCACTGTGATGTCACCTTCGAAACGACCGGCGATTGTGGCTTCTTCGATTTCAACTGTACCGTAAAATGTACCGCTTTCCGCGATATCAAGAACTTTAGAGCCTTTCAAAGCTGCTTCCACTGTACCTTCAACAAGAAGATGGTCACATGCATCGATTTCACCTGAAAGGTTAATCCCGCGACCAATTGTCAATGTGCGATCACTCGCAGAGTAGACTGTGGTTTCCGGTGCTTGTGGTGGTGTGTAGGATGATGCACCGTATGATGATGAACCACCATAACCAGAGCGAGAAACAGATGGTGTGTAACTTGATGAACGACCACCTTCAGATTCACGATCACTCGTTTCTCTGGCGTACTTGCCTTGCACATTTTCTTCTTCTTTAGTTCTCATGATTGTCTTTTCTTCCTGTGTTTTTGACTGACTGCTGTAACCGTATTTACGCTCTGGCTTATCTTCTTTTTCTGCCTTTTCGCGTGCATCACGTGGTGGAGTTTGACGTTCTTCGTCACTCCCTCTACGAAATGCCTTTTCTGATTGACCTTGATTTTTTTGCTCAGAATCCCGAACCTCTGACTTCACTCGATGAAACATTTTTATACACCTTTCCGTAAGAATATATTGGAACGCAACACGCACGAAAACGCATGCGTTGATTTAGTAATGACCTGTCTTTGAATTACAAAAAATCTAACATGGTCACTTTTAACTCGCAAGGTATGATTCGGAGTTTTCCCCAGACAAAAACGCATCATTTTGATTTGGCACGATTTTAATTTTTTGTTCTCATTTTATGCAAAGTGGTTTTTATGCAGCATGCTCAATGGCTTCGAATGTAGACTTAACCTGCATTAAAATAGTCATATATTTTTTGTGCCAGTGCCTTGGAAACGCCATCTACCTTTGATAACTCCTCAATCCCAGCACCTTGCGCGGCCTTTGCAGACCCAAAATGCTGCAGCAATGCCTTTTTACGTTTTGCGCCCACACCAGGTATCTGATCAAGGGGGGATTGCACAATCGCCCTCTTCCTTTTTGCGCGATGTGTACCAATGGCGAATCGATGTGCTTCGTCGCGCAATCTTTGTAAATAATGAAGTACAGGGTCATTCACGGGAAGCTGGAACATTGGCTTATCAATCATAAAAAACTTCTCACGCCCCGCGTTGCGATCTTCACCTTTTGCAATCGCGACAAGCGTCACATCGTCAATAACGCCAAGCTCCTCCAGAACCTCACGGCACGCGCTTAACTGCCCAGCGCCACCATCGATCAGCAATAAATCCGGCCAATTCTCGCCTCCTGCTCCGCCACTTTCTTCAAGGCCACGCTTGAAACGGCGCGATAACACTTCGCGCATCATGCCGTAATCATCGGATGCACTCGCTTCCTTGATGTTAAACTTCCGATAAGCATTTTTTACAAAGCCTTCTTCACCTTCGACAATCATACCCCCCACCATATTAGTGCCTGAAATATGACTGTTATCATAAACCTCTATGCGTTTTGGCAGGTCATCCAAGCCGAATAAGTCCGCCACACCTTGACGTAAAGATAAACGGCTCGCGGAGAGCGCTAATTGACGTTTTAGTGCCTGCTGAGCGTTTTGCACAACAAAGTCTAAGGTACGCTTGAACTTGCCTCTCTGCGGAACAGAAACACGCACACGGCGCTGTGCTTTATCAGAAAAGGCTTCTTCGAACAGGTCTGTATCCGCAACGTCCATATTAATGACGATTTGCGTCGGTATAGGCTTTGCCTGATAGAATTGTGCAATAAAGGCTGATAATACCTCGGGCTCAGTATCGTCTTTACTATGACGCGGAAAATATGATCGGTTACCAAGATTCCGCCCACCGCGATAAAAGAAAACCTGAATACAACTCACGCCTTTTTCGCGCGTAATTGCCATCACATCCGCATCACCAATATCCGCATTGATATCGTGCTTTGCTTGTATGGACGTCAGTGCGCGAATACGATCACGATAGCCTGCAGCTTTCTCATAATCTTCTTGAGCGCTTGCGCCTTCCATCGCCTTCACGAGACGCTCCTGAACGGCGCGGCTTTTGCCTTCCATAAAATCTTGTGCGCCTTGCACTTGCTCTGCGTATTCGCTCTTACTCACAAGACCAACACATGGCGCAGTACATCGTTTAATATGATATTGTAAACATGGTCTGCTCCGGTTTTCGAAAACATTGTCCGTACAATTCCTCAATAGGAAAACACGTTGCAAAACCGCGATGGTGCGGTTTACATCACCCGCGCTTGGAAACGGCCCGAAATACGTTCCTTTTATTTTCTTAGCGCCGCGATGTTTTAGAATTTGTGGATAGTCATGATCTTGCTTAATCACGATATGCGGGAAAGATTTATCATCACGCAGCAATATATTAAAACGCGGCTGAAACTTTTTAATCAAGTTCGCCTCGAGGATCAACGCCTCAGCTTCTGTGTGTGTCGTGATAAACTCCATACGCGCCGTTAGTGACACCATCCTTTGCAATCGGTGCGGCAATTTATCAAAATGCGTATAGGACGTGACCCTGTTTTTAAGTGCCTTGGCTTTACCAACATATAACACTTCATCATCACCGGATATCATTCTGTAGACACCCGGAATGTTCGACAAAAGCGCAACATGCTTTTTAATCGTTTTCACACCATGTTCTATCGATGGAGATGTCGTTTTTACCACGTCAAAATTCTCTATTCGGATGTCTCTTGTTCTTTAAGTTTAGACTATATCAGATCCTACATAAGATAAACTGCATACAGCCGTATAGCCGACCTATCCCAAAGCAGTAAAAAGCTTTCATGGTAAGGCTTTAACATAACCCCCTGATATAAAAAATCAATATGTTATGACAAGGAAATGTGGCCGATAATTGCATAATAAAAAGTTTGACAATCATTATGTATATTCACCTATTCTATAAAAAACGCAGTAGAGAGGATTATGGCATGCAGCATTACCAACTAAGAAAAGATACTGATAACTCAATCATTTTTGAGGGGTACTACAACTCGATGAACACCTGTCTTGAAGATGCTGTTAATCGAAATGTCGTGCTGTCGCATGTAAACCTTAAAAATCAAAATTTAACAAATGCTAACCTCGATGGTTGCATCATGCCTCACGCAAATTTTTGCGGTGCAAACCTAACAGGTGCCAACCTTTCCGAAGCTGACCTTAACCACGCCCTATTCTATAACTGCGGGCTGTATAATACATGCCTATCCTACAGCGACCTAAGCCACAGCGATTTTAGGGATGCATTTTTTGGCGCAACCCTAATTGATGGTTCCAACCTTCAGCAATGCTTGTTTTCGACTTCATCCTCCTTGGATTTGAACTTTCAGTATGTTGCTAATATGGCTGGGTGTGCCTACACGGATCCTGATGGGCAACAACATAATATGTCCACGCCCCCTATCGTTATAAAGGGGCTGTTGAGTGTTCCCGTCATTGTACTGGATGACCTTATCAAAATCGGCTCGAAAACAATTAGCAAAACCAATTTACCGCAACTTTCACAGATGCTCGGCTTTTACACACAAAAGATAGCGGCTTAGGTTTATCTGTATTAATGCATGAACGATAAAAATAATTTGTCTTCCGTAATTGCATATCGGCCTTATCTGGCTTATAAGTTTTTTCTAGCCTTGGGCCTGTGGCGGAATGGTAGACGCTGCAGACTTAAAATCTGTTGTCCGTATGGACGTGCCGGTTCAAGTCCGGCCAGGCCCACCATTTCATTACCCCCCTCCCGTAAATCAGCTAAAAGTAAGAATGGCTGCGAGAAAGCAGCAGTTCTAAAACTATCTTCGGAGCTCTCTATTGGACGGCCGCAATTTTTGATCGTTTCATCCATAATAAGTTTCTCTTCTTGCAGGCTTTTGATCGTATCCTCACGGGTATCGATTAAAATCGCATTATCGGCTTCTGCAATACGGTCAAGGAAAGGATCGACCTTTCCAAAGCTGATCAAAGATATTGATCACCATATAAAATGTTTTCGGTGACAGTTTCAGGATGCGGACACTCTCAAGGAATTCCTTTCCATTTGTGCTTTGCGAATGGATTTACCGTATTAGGCGCAGCTTTTATTCGAGCACAGATAATACGGGTATTTCGTCTTAAGTGACTAAAATCAGTAAAAGCAGGTATCCTAAAGTTATGATTATTATAATTGGATTACATCTGATTATGGCTTAAGTTGTTATTTCACTTAACATATGGAAGATAAGCGAGTGCGGATATTCACATTATTTCTTTTGTCTTTTTCTTTATTAGGATGCACTGGGTTGCCTCAAGGAGTTACTCCTGTCCAAGGCTTTGATAAGAGTAAATATCTTGGAAAATGGTATGAAGTTGCGCGACTAGATCACTCTTTTGAACGTGGCTTAAGTAACGTATCGGCTGAGTATGAATTGCTTGAAAGCGGCGGTATAAAAGTTACAAACAGGGGATATTCATCCGATGAGGGGGAATGGAAAGAAGCTGTTGGAAAGGCTTACTTCGTTAAAGAAGATGATGTGGGCCATTTAAAAGTTTCATTCTTCGGACCATTTTATGGATCATATGCTATTTTTGATTTAGACCATGAGAATTATCAATACGCTTTTGTTTCAGGGTACAATACGTCGTATCTTTGGTTATTATCGCGAACACCAAACGTTAGCGAAGATGTAAAAGAAAAATTTATTCAAGAAGCTGGCCATCTGGGTTTCAACACGAAAGACTTAATATTAGTGAGCCATGATTAATTTTAAGGGAAAATGAAGTTTTGCAGTTTCTACTGAACGGAAGCTGTGTGTTGTACTACAAATACGCTTGGAAAGGGAGGTACTGCGCTCCCCCGTTGCACCCTTCTCGCTGATGGCTTGGCGCAAACGCAATCCATTTAAACTTCATCCCGATTTCATAACATACAGATCATAGATAATTATCGTACAAAACTTAATCAAGCTAGTTACTTAATCCAAGCTTCAATGTCACTATCATTTGGTAAACCACCTTTATGAACGAGCTTACCGTCTACCATCACGGCGGGCGTGCTTATAATCCCGCGCTTGGCCATCTCAATGGGGTCATAAACATGATGTAGGTCAATATCTGTGTTCATCTCATCAGCCTTATTTTTGATCATACTCTCAGTCGTAATGCATTTTTTGCATCCTGTACCGAATACTTCTATTTTTTTCATGGGCTTTCCTTTCTTAAAAGAGCCAGTTAAAGCTATAGCCTACGATGATAAAGGCAACAGCAAGATAGGCGACAAAGAACACTAACATTTTAAATTTAAGAACCTTGCGCAAAATCACAAGCTCAGGCAAAGATATTGCCACGGTGCTCATGATAAATGCCAAGGTCGTTCCAACGGGTAGGCCTTTATCAATTAAGACTTCTGCCACAGGAATAACGCCCGTAACATTTGAATAAAGCGGCACAGCGATTAAAACTGCAATCGGTACAGCCAACAAATTGTCTGCGCTAGCATGGGCAATAAACCACTCTTGCGGTACAAAACCATGAATGCCAGCGCCAACCCCTACGCCTATTAAAACATAAAGCCAGACAAGCTTTAAAATATCTTTTGTTTCGTCCCATGCATGATGAAAGCGTTGCTTAATAGTGAGGGTGAGCTCGTCTAAATCATCTGATGGGGCTTCAACCTGAAACACGAATGGCTCAACCCACTTATCTAATTTTAAAAAATCAATGAGTGCGCCACCAACCATACCAGTCACCATACCAACACCTACATAGGCCAGTGTGAAACTCCATCCAATCGCTTCACCGAAGAGAACCGCCGCGACCTCATTAACCATTGGTGATGTAATCAGAAATGCCATTGTGACGCCCAGTGGAATACCTGAGCTTAAAAAGGCTATAAAAAGAGGAATGGAGGAGCAAGAGCAAAATGGTGTGATTGCCCCGAGCATCACTGCCAAAAAGTAAGCTAAAATTTTAGGCTTACCCTCAAGCCATTGCCTTATTTTTTCGGGTGATACCCATGACCTTAAAAATCCGACAATTAACATCAATGAGGTAAGCAAAAAGAAAATCTTGGTCGTGTCTTCAACGAAGAAGTGAACGGCTTCTGCTAAATGCGTAACGGGATCAAGTTGCAACGTATCGTAAGCAACGAAATCGGCAAGTTTGGTGAAAATTTCAAGCATTCTGTGCCTTCTCCACAACCTGATTAAAAGACAGGTTAAACACTAGGTCAGCCTGCCTTACCTGTTTATAGACGACTTTATGCACTAAACTGATCAAACGCTCTAAACGCATCATCGGCAAACATCAGTGCTGGCCCATCGCCCATATAAACGCACATGGCCATCACTTCTGCTATTTCTTCTTTGGTGGCACCAAGGTCATTCATAGCTTTGGAATGAAAGCCGATACAGCCAGCGCAACGCTGTGTCATCCAAATCGCTAGCAATCAGCTCTTTTGTCTTTTTATCAAGCGCTCCATCGGCTTTGTCCTTACATGGTATGCATTAAGCTGTTGTGCTTTTTAACATCCACGCCGCTTTTTCATGAATTCCCATTCGGTCAATCAAAAGCCCCGCAGTAACTTCATCGTCAGCATTTTGAGCCACTGCCAAAGCGTCTTTTAGGCTTTTAACGATTGTATCTTGAGAGTCTGCAAGATCCTTGACCATAAAAGCCGCATCCGCGTTTTCATCGCCTTCTTTTATAGAGGATAATTCTGAGAATTTAGAGAATGTTCCGGGGGCTTTCTCACCGAGGGAGCGTATGCGTTCTGCTATATCATCTACAGCTAAAGCTAAGTCTGTATATTGCTCTTCAAACATCAGGTGTAAGGCTCTAAAGTTTGAGCCTTCTACATTCCAGTGATAGTTATGTGTTTTCAAATAAAGCGCATAGCTGTCGGCTAAAACAATTTTAAGTGCATCGGCGGTTAGTTTATTGCTCATAAATTTTTCCTTTTCATTTCACTTAATTGTGATATTAGTAATATATGAATTCAAAAATCAATATGCAACACTTATTTAAACATCCTACTAAAAGAGAAGGGCTATACAAGTTCCTAATGCTTTTGGTTGTCCTTTGTGCTTATTTTGGGTACTTAAGTTGGGAATACGGACTGGCCACAGGTGGTATGGTTGCAGCGTTAACATGGAGCTTTTTTGTCCTCTGCACACCCGTCGCAGATGCGGGGTTCTTATTAGATTTTCCCGTTCGGCTTATTACGGGCGTTCGTATGTTTATCTGTGAAATATTGGTTTGGGCTCTTGCAATACTTTTGAACATCGCTGCTTTGACTTTATCGCCTGAGAGCTATGAGTTCACATTTCTTACGTCATTATTACATAAAATACTGGTCACCCCATGGCCGTTTTGGAGCATCATCATATTGTGCGGGCTTGGAACATTTTTATCGGTACGTTTTGGCGATGAGCTACTGGATGTAATATCCCACAAGGACCGTGATTTTCATCACGCTCATGGCTTTAAATATAAGCTCCTCGCGATGGTTGGACTTTTTGTAGTTATCGTTACGGCTTATTACCACTTGATTGCAACACTAGGCGTGGAGGTACCGTCACTATGAAGGATATGGAAGAAAATGCTCAAGCCGCTGCAAGCTTCCTTAAGGGAATCGCCAGTCCGCATCGCCTGTTGATTTTATGCGAACTTGCCACGGGCGAAAAAAATGTAACAGAACTGATTCAAACAACAGGCTTAGCGCAGACCTCAATGTCTAAACACTTAACGAAGTTAAAAGACGAAAACATTGTGACATTTCGTCGCGACCACCGCACATTGTTTTATCGCATTAATAATGAAGCTGTTCTAAAAATTATGGACGTTTTATATCACGAATTTTGTGAAGTTGGAGACGATAAATGACGCAAGCTATAAACGTAATAGATGCTGTAAACTTGATTAAAAAGGTGATGCGATTTTGATTGGATTTACCAGCACAATAATTACTTTTGTCTTCGCTGGAATTATCGGTGGAGCATTGTTCTTTGCTGGCTTAATAGGATGGTGCGGATTGGCTATGGTTTTGGCAAAGATGCCGTGGAATAAATAAAGGATATATAATATGTTAGGATTTGAGCTCGACGCTGTATTACTTGCGCGTATTCAATTTGCATTCACGATTAGCTTTCACATCGTTTTTCCCGCTTTCACAATTGGATTGGCGAGTTGGCTTGCTGTTGTTGAGGGTCTTTATCTGAAAACAGGCAAGAACGTTTACAAAGAGATCTATAAAATGTGGATTAAGATCTTTGCCGTGTGTTTTGGGATGGGTGTCGTTTCCGGTGTGGTGATGTCCTATCAATTCGGAACGAACTGGTCAGTTTTTTCTGATAAAGTTGGCAATGTTATTGGGCCACTACTTGGCTACGAAGTTTTAACGGCATTCTTTTTAGAAGCGTCCTTTCTTGGGATTATGCTTTTCGGCTGGGGACGTGTAAGCAAGAGGATGCATTTTGTCGCGACTGTGATTGTTGCATTTGGGACTCTTGTCTCTGCATTCTGGATTTTATCTGCTAACAGTTGGATGCAAACCCCTCAAGGCTATGAAATACGGGCGGATGGCTTGTTTTACCCGACAAGCTGGATAGAGGTTATTTTCAACCCGTCCTTTCCTTTCCGCTTCCTTCATATGGTAACGGCTGCCTACCTCACTACAGCCTTTGTTGTGGGGGGCGTTGGGGCGTATTATTTATGGCGAAAAATATATATTGAGCATGCCAAGGTTATGCTTACGATGGCAATGCTGATGGCTGTATTCATTGCACCGACTCAGTTACTGATCGGTCACGCACATGGCGAGAATACGATGCATCATCAACCCATAAAAGTTGCAGCGATGGAGGGGAATTGGGAACGTGGAGGCAATAAACCACTGTATCTATTTGGTATTCCCAATGAAGAAACAGAAACAACAGATTACGGAATTAAAGTCCCCAGTGGAGCGAGTTGGATTCTAACAGGTTCAGCAGATGGAGAAATTCCAGGATTAAAAGACGTCGCAAAAGAAGATAGACCGCCCGTATTCATCGTGTTTTGGTCATTCCGTGTGATGGTCGGCCTCGGTATGGCAATGATACTCACTGGAATTATGGCTATCATTTTGTACTTTAGAAAACGTCTATTTGATTTTAGGCCGTTTCAATTATGGTGTATGGCGATGATGCCGAGCGGGTTTATTGCATTGCTCGCAGGATGGTTTGTAACCGAAGTAGGACGACAACCCTACACTGTCTACGGTGTCCTCAGAACAGGAGAAAGCATTTCCCCCGTGATCGCCGAGCAAGTTGCTCTGAGCCTTGGTATATTCATTGTGGTCTATACGATGATTTTTGGTGCCGGTAGTTATTATATTTTAAAGTTAATTGGCAAAGGCCCCGTTCAGGATAAAGCACTCGATGGCTATTATGCACACGGCCAAGAAGCCGCAGCACCATTGATTGCCAAAGAAATTGAAGGGAAAGAATAGGAAATGTTTGATTTATCACCATGGCTAGATCTGCCTTTAATATGGGGCGTTTTAATTGCAACCGCAGTATTCATTTATGTTTTATTGGATGGCTTTGATTTGGGGTGTGGAATTTTATTTCCCTTTGCCCCCACTGATAAATGTCGCAATAAAATAATGAATTCTATTGCACCATTTTGGGATGGCAATGAAACATGGCTTGTCCTTGGTGGCG
Organism: uncultured Alphaproteobacteria bacterium; assembly: GCA_964015995.1. GTDB lineage: Bacteria > Pseudomonadota > Alphaproteobacteria > Micavibrionales > Micavibrionaceae > UBA1672. The sequence continues at coordinate 38,446 of CAXHFH010000002.1, read as the reverse complement.
GTGGTCTATTTGCTGCTTTTCCTGTCGCCTATGCCATCTTAATGCCTGCATTCTATTTACCCGTTATTCTAATGCTTATCGGGCTTATTTTTCGCGGCGTTGCCTTTGAATTTCGTTTTAAAACAGAAGGCAAGGATCGTAAGCTGTGGGATGTATCGTTTCATGTCGGCTCACTTCTAGCAGCTTTTATGCAAGGCGTAATTTTAGGCAACTTTGTGCAAGGTGTAGACGTTGTCGATCGTGGCTTTGCAGGAGGCTCACTTGATTGGGCAAACGGGTTTGCAATGGTTACAGGGATTTCCCTTATATTTGGTTATGCGCTGATTGGTGCAACATGGCTTATATGGAAGTGTGAAAATGACACACAGCTTTGGGCCAGACGTGTGGCGCGATATGTCATAGGTTTCGTCGCATTGGCAATGGGTATTGTAAGTCTGTGCATGCCTTTTATTGATGAACGCATTTCAAGTTTATGGTTCTCTATGCCAAATATATTCTTCCTGGCCCCCATACCTATATTAACGCTAGGAACGTTTTTCATACTATGGAAGGATTTACATAGTGAGCGTGAGGTTCGACCGTTTTTACTTACGATTTCTATTTTCTTGCTCGGTTACATAGGTCTTGGAATTAGTATGTTCCCTTGGATTGTACCGTTTAGTTATACAATTTGGGATGCAGCAGCCGTCTCAACATCACAATCCCTTCTATTAGTTGGAACAGTTATATTTTTACCAATTATTTTGGCGTATACAGCATATAGCTATTACGTATTTAGAGGAAAAGCAGATGATGAAGCCATGTATTAAGGCACTGGTCGGTTTTAGCTTCTTAAATTTTCATTCTCTTACCGATACACAAGAGGGCATTTTATGGACAAGCTATTAAGCAAATATCTTTCTTTAAAACAAAAGCAATGGGCGTGGTTTGTCATTCTCTGGTGTTTTGGCCTGTTCTGCGTAATGAGCATCGGTGCCATTATAAAACTGATTATGAATTTATAATTATATTCCAAGCCCTGAATATGTTAACTACCCGACATAACATAATTGTAAAGCTAGCTTGATTTTGCGACACTGCCCTTTACGCGTATGCCACAATAAGGATTATCAAATATGATCGACATTAATGAGGCGGTTTTAAAAACAAAAACACCCTGTAAGACAGCCACAATTGGCACGTTCATAATTCTACTATTTTGTTCTATCATGGCATACTTTTGTGCAGTGCCTTTGATAGAAGGTACAGCTCCCGATATGCCTCGCACATTCCTTTCTGGTATGACCATTATGGCTATTGGTTTCGGCTTAAGCTCTATTTACGGTTTGATGAATCACTTAATTGATATTGAAATTGATGCTCAAAATAGAAAAGTCAAAAGCACCCGTCGCGTTATGGGGCAAACTGAGAAGAAAACTGAGAATTTAAACAGTGAGGCCTATTTTACCGAAGAAATAACAGGCAGACACCTTAAAGATTCAGAGGCCGCTCAACGCAAAACACAAATAACATACGAACTAATCCTCATTAATGGCAATTCGAAAACTAAGATTTACAGCGGTTATGACGAAGGTGAAGTGCAAAGAATTAAAAAATTTGCAGAAACCCATAATATTAAAGTTATAGATAAAACTTACAAACCGAGCATGGCTGTAATAGGAGGAACTTTTTTGTTTATGGCCTTGCTATTAGCTGAGCTGTATACAATGGGGGCATTTGATTGACGTTGTTTAATTTTATGCGTTAGCAGTAAAGAAACGGTTCGAGGTATCTACCTGATACCTTCACCATTTTAGTTTACTTCAGAATTTAACGAAGATTAAGTCACCTTATCCGCCGGGGGATCGTGGTGCAGGATCACCGGAAGGATACCAATCAGCCGCTCCGGCGTTGATCTTACCGTTTGGATCATCATCCCAGAAGGCCGGGTTATCTCTACCGGCCGCAAGTGGGCGTGTATCAACATGGGTGTTGATATCGACATCATAATTGCCAAGCCCCCTAATACCGGGAACCTCTTGCCATATTGACTGTGTGACTTCACGCGTCGGGACAACAGCCCCATTTGTATCAATCGGCCTGATATCAAGTGCCCTTCCCAAATTATGCTGAGAGATGCTGACGGTACTGTTTAAAAGCGCCGCCGTATCCGGATGGCGATACCCTGAAATCAAGTCAAAGCGCTCTATCAGAGGTTTGTCTTGCGATGCCAATTCGGCATTTACAACATCTTTGATTGTGAACAAATTATCGACGAGCCTAACATCCATATCGCCGTCGCCGTCATTATCATAATCCAGATCGAAGGTTCTATCGCCGTGCGTGTGGGTTTCAGGCACAGATTCATCCCTACGCCAATCTCTGGTGAATTCATCAAACTGGTCCCCAAGATCTTGGAAGGCTGTACCCTCAGCAGTCGATTCCGGGGGCTTGAATAACTTAGCGGCATAACCGCTCGGCTGAGATGGATCTATTTCAATGATCATCTCTTCATTGTTATGAATATTTCTTAAATGAATATTGTCACCCACGACATCTACCTTATCTTTTTAGGTTTACAGGTTTTCCCCGTATATGACCCTCATTGTAGCCTTCAAATTATGCTCATGTCCAATTTAACATGAGAATAAGTGCATTTTTCCATTAAAACTGTTCCTACTAACGATTACACTCTGGCCGCTCTAGTCTAAATGCGGGGCAAGTCACATAGACTGCTTCTGCCGTACAATTTTGAGCCTTTGACTTATCGGCTGGTATGCGCACATTGATAAGAATCGCCGAAGTTTCTAACGCAGTAATGGGCACTTCCTTAACACCAGCAAGCATCATGTGATACCCCTTCCGAGGCTTTGGGTGAGATTTAGCAGCAGTAAGTGATAAACTTTGGCAATGCTTAGAAAACTGCTCATTATCGCTGTCCATCACAGTCCAAAACTTATGCCCACCATAATCGATTTCGGCTTCTACACGGCCAATCAGAGCATCATATGCGCGCGCAGCACTCTTTTTAAAAATACTGTGCGCCCCCATGCACATCGTAAGGGCGCGGTTATTATAAATATTGAGACTTTCAGGACACGCCTTCAAACATCCTTCTGTGGCATTCTCATGATCCACAGAAACATACGCACCACTACTTTTCATAGCCGCACACTCACCGCGGAAAGCAGTAAGCTCCTCCTGAGTAATTTTTTGCGCCTGCGCATGAGAAGAGAAAAACATCATCGCAATGCAAAGGAAAAGATAGCGAGCCATATAACGTTCCTTTTTGAAATTTCAACCATCAGAATATGGCGTATATTGATATAAAATACACTTCAATTCTAAAGACTCAACTGCAAATCTTCCGGCAACTCATATCGTCGAGATACGTTGGTTATTGGGCAGGTAAAACCTAAAGAGAATGCCGAAAGCTGTAGCTCCTCATGATCGTCCTCACCTGCACTTCCATGCAAACGATCACCAACCACAGGATAGCCGGATTGGCTCATGTGGATGCGAATTTGGTGCTTGCGGCCTGTCTTTATATCAACATTTAACAAAGAACGATTTTTTTCAGACGCAAATTCAACGAACTGAGCAGATGAGTATGCGGCCTTACCGTCAATTTCTATTTCAATAACCTGTTCTTCTTTAGGAAACTCGCCCTCAACAATGACGCGGTAACATTTTGAAATTGTCCTGTTTTCAAACAGTCCGGCAAGCTTGGCCGCCACGCTTTTTTTATGTGCAATCAACATCAGCCCCCTCGCCGCCTTATCAAGACGATGCACAACAAAACAATTCCTTTGTGGTTTTGTGTCGAAAGGCTCATTAATTTCAATCCAGCGGTTAATGGTGCAATGATCCCCCCACTTGGATCCTTGCGAAAGCATATCAGGCGGTTTATGCCAGATGCTGTAATCACCTTCGTCCGCGATTAATGTAGGCTGCGGCGGGACAACATCCAAAACATTCGTGTCATAATAAAAATGCAAAATGCTTTGAATTGGTGGAACTGTATCCGCACGTCTAAGGCGGCGTGTGCCTTTGTTATCTTCTATCCAAAGCGCCCCTTTTTTCATGGCCTGCTTTACAGCCTGCTTGGATAGCTCTGTATGCGCGGCAACGATGCTGACGGCTTTGTCGTTCGCATTCATTTTATCTACGGTAATATGGAATTCTTTTTTAATATCTAAGACCTTCGGTTAAGAGGCTATCTTATTCAGCCGCAACGGGTAAACACAAATCATTTCGATAAATATTTGTATTTCTGAATAAGCCAGTAAAATTTCGCTATGCGTTCACCTATTTCAAGTTTATATGGTTGAATCTTAAAAATAAGGAGCAACATAAATGGGCAATAAAATTGTTATTGGTAAAGAAGAATGGTGCAGCCTGCCTGCGCTTGGACTTCCCGCGATAAAAGCACGCATTGATTCCGGTGCCAAGACATCGTCCCTGCACGCTTTTAATATCCATACATTTCGTGATAACGGCCAAGAATACGCGCATTTTGATATCCACCCTATTCAAGATAATCGTAAAGTCGTTAAAAGTTGCCGTGGCCTCGTGGTTGATCAACGCTCCGTTAAAAGCTCCAGCGGGGATAAAGAGAGACGATTAGTAATCAAAACCCCCATTAACCTTGGCGGTGAAACTTGGGATATCGAGATCACCCTGACCAACCGCGATGCTATGGGGTATCGCATGTTAATCGGACGCGAAGCGATGGCCGGCCGAACATTAATTGATCCTGACGACTCATTTTGTCTCGGACACGTTCCATCAGAAGACATCACCAAACATTACGGAACGTCCGAAAGAAAAAAAGACGGACTTAGAATCCTTGTGTTGGCAAGCAACCCTGATCTTTATTCAAACCGGCGCATCATAGAAGCCGGAGAAGAGCGCGGACATCACATGCGCTTCGTAAATATCAGCCAATGTTATATGAACATCAGCTCTAAAAACCCTGAAATTCATTATCGTGGTGGAGAGCTTCTGGATGATGTGGATGCCGTGATCCCGCGCATTAAACCATCCATGACCTTTTATGGCTGCTCTATAACGCGTCAATTTGCAGCGATTGGTTCTTATTGCCTAAACAGCTCTGTCGCGATAACACGATCACGCGATAAGCTCAGATCACTGCAAGAGCTATCCAGTAAAAAAATCCCGATGCCGACGACAGGCTTTGCTAATTCCCCCGTTGATACCCGTGAGATCATCAATATGGTTAATGGCGCACCGTTGGTTGTGAAATTGCTTGAGGGTACACAAGGGCGCGGCGTTGTTCTGGCGGAAACTAATAAGGCCGCAGAAAGTGTGATCAACGCCTTTAAAAGCCTAAAAGCCAACATTTTGGTTCAGGAATTCATCAAAGAAGCACAGGGCGAGGATATCCGTTGTTTCGTGATTGATGGCAAAGTTGTCGGCTCCATCCAGCGCAAAGCAGCCAAAGGTGAGTTCAGAGCCAATCTACATCTTGGTGGCACAGCAAGCGCCGTTAAAATTACCGCGGAAGAACGTAAGATTGCCATCAACGCAACAAAAGCCATGGGGCTTGTCGTGGCGGGTGTTGATATTATTCGTTCCAAAGACGGGCCGAAAGTTCTGGAAATAAACTCATCTCCCGGCTTAGAAGGCATAGAAGACATCACGGAAAAAGACATTGCCGGCATGATGATCCAAGCAATTGAAAAGAACCTTGGTAAGAAAAAGCCCAAGAAGTGAGCATAACTTTTATCGTTTTTGATATGTGCTCTTTCTCTACTCCCCTGACGCTGTTATGTTTTTGGGCATGACACAAGTTGATCAATTTGAATCGATATTTCGCTCTGCCCTGACAGACACCTATGAATATGCTCTGCCAGAAGTGAATTCGGTGTTACTTGTGACAGACAGAAATGAAACAGATGTTCAGGATTACCTGAAGGACATTCAAAAATTCCTGAGCGTACTGGGCACATCCGTCACATGGTCCGTTTTAAATGCGGATGATTATAAAACCACACAAGATTTGCTCGACCGTGTGGATCAGGAAAAGCCCGATATTATTTGTTCTTACCGCAATTTAAAAAGTAAGGACTGGGTGTTTAAACACAGCCTCGGTTCTTATCTTGATGTCCTGATACAGCGCGCAAAATCGCCTGTATTGGTTTTGCCGCACCCTGATGCCGATTATGTGCATGACCACGCGATGCAAAACACCGATAAGGTCATGGCGATTACCAGCCACCTTTCAAATGATCATCAACTCATCAATTACGCCCTGCGCTTCACACAAAGTAACGGTTCAGTGTTCTTAAGTCATATCGAAGATCAAATGACGTTTGACCGCTATGTTGGCATTATTTCGAAAATATCAGCCATCGACACGGACGAAGCTAGAGAAAAAATTAGCGAACAATTATTGAAGGAACCTGCAGCCTACATCGAATCATGCAAGCAAACACTTCTGGATAATAACTCACCCGTCACAGTCGAAAATATTGTGATGTTTGGTCATCACTTAAGTGAGTATAAAAAGCTCGTGCTTGATCATAAAATTGATTTACTGGTTATGAATGCTAAAGACCACGATCAACTGGCTATGCATGGCATGGCTTATCCACTTGCTGTGGAATTACGGCAAGTCCCCTTATTGATGTTGTGAGAAACTTATGGACGCAGAACATATAGAAACCGCGCAGCACGCCGTAACAACCGTTACCCCATCTATCACCGCCCTGTTCGGAATTATTCTTACGCTGATGATTGTTTCATTGGCTGCGGAGGAGAAACTTCACGCCAAAAAATCCGTAATCGTTGGTGTTTTCGCGATCATCTCTTTATTGCTTGGTTCTTTCCTTGGCATTATCCCTATCGGCGCGGTCACCGTTCCGGGCGGGCATCATATTGATATGCCGGTTTATATCCCGGGTATTGATTGGAAAGTCATTGCCATCATTGTCGGCTCTAGCGTCTTCGTCGATGTCACATCGAAATCCGGCCTGTTCACATGGATTGCCATCGTCCTGACCAAGGCATCAAAGGGCGATCCGGTGAAGCTCCTATGGTCTTACGGTCTGATGACGGTGATTTTCTCCGCCGTTCTGAACAACGTAACGGCGATGATTATTGTTGGGTCACTCACTGTGGTCTCGTTAGGAAAACTGGGAAGGAGCCATCAACTCCTGCATTTCCTGCTGATTGAGGGTTTGCTGACCAACATCGGCGGCCTACTCACCCTAATATCATCTGTGCCCAACATTATTGTTGGCGGCGCGGCGGGCATCAGTTTCGTGGCCTTTTTTATCAAAGCAGCGCCATTCGTTATTGTCGCAACCGCGGCCACGATTTTCATGGGCGCAAAAATATTTAAAATAACAGCCCTTAAAACGGAAGAAGAAAAGCAGGAGGCCGCGCACCTCATTGCAGGATTTAATGAAAATGACGGTATCGAAAGCCGCGCTTTCTTTTGGTTTTCAACCGCAATGCTCATTGCCTTTATTTTGACGATTGCCACAACATCCATCCTGCCTGTCGTGAAAGATTTAGGTATGGGATTTGTCGCGCTGGCCTTTGCCACGATTATGCTCATACGCTACAAGGCCGAGGCCGATAAATTTTATAAAGCCGTGGATTGGGATCTCATCGGGTTTTTCATGGGGCTGTTCGTTGTCATTAACGTGATGGAACACGCCCATGTGCTCGACGCTATCGGTAAGGCCGTTCAATTCATGATTGGCGAGGGCGAAACATCCTTTGGTACGGGCGTTTTATTGATTTCCTCTGCCGTGTTCAGTTCAGTGACAGATAACATCCCTCTTGCCGCAATGCTCGCGAAAATATTGGTGTCCTTGGGCACGGCCACAGATTCAACCCTGTGGTGGTCGGTTGTGTTCGGGGCAAACCTGGGCGGTAACCTTACCCCCATCGGCAGCGCATCAACCCTGGTCGCTGTGACCATCATGCACAAACATAAGGTGCCCTTATCCTTCGCGGGGTTCGTGATTAAGGCTTTGCCCTTTGCCATCATGCAAATAACTCTGGCAACGATATATGTCTTGGTGTTTTAAGGATTAACCGCACTGGCCTGTTTGATATAAGTCGGGAAAATCTCCACGCTGCATTGTTGATCACGTGCCATCAAACTACGGCAAACCGCGTAAGCATGATCCAGCTTTTTATTCTTCAAACCAACACGCAATGTGTGTTTCCCCGTTGTCACATCGGCGTAACTTTGTGTCGGCGGCACAAACAAATCACCATGACCAATCATCGCGTTATAGCGTGATTTCAATTTATACCAGACAACCGACATCAACAGACGTGAGTTATATTCGCCGAGATTAAGCACCAGATCATAATCCTGCGCGGAAAAATCAATGTGCGGGTGGCGCGCTTGGTAATCTTCTATGTCGGCCTTAATTTCCGATGGAACATCGCTACCACTATCAACATAGATATCATTGCCATATATAATCGTACCGTCATAGCCAATCTCAATTTGCTGTGGCATTGGCCTGATAAAGTTATTTCTCGCCGCACTTTTTGAACTGATCGCAAGTAAATAGCGCCCGGGCGGTACTTGCGTGAAGTAATAGAACCCACCAGAATCAGTGACAGTCGTTTTTTCCGCTTCACCCTCGGTATTATAAAGGCTCAAACTTACATTCCGTAACGGCACAGGCTCTGCCTCAGATAAATCATCATCCAGCCAGCTCTTCTTCACATTGGCATATAAAACACCATCCAATTCACCACTAATATGAACAGGGAATTCTATTTTCGCCGTATACCCTTCACGCGGCAAAATTGAAACACCTTCAAAACCGGGTATCCATGCTGGGTCTTTCAGGCTGTTCGCGTCAACAATAACGTCTGTTAAACGCTGTCTTTGCATTCGTGTGAAAATCGCAACACCGTTTTCATCAGTTTTTTCACGACCACCATTTTGCAATGCGTGAACAGTGACGCCTTCCAATGCTTCCTCACCTTCGTTGAATTGTCCGTCACCATTTTCATCGACATAAACGAGAGCACTGACAGAGCCGCTACTCGTGATTGGGCGGTCAAAGGCATAAGGGTCACCAGATGTCGGATCTTTCAACAAACCAAAACGCGTACTAAGCCCGGCAAACACATCATGATCTGAGTTATAGCTGACACGCGGCGATATACGCGCAAACCCTGCTTGCCAGTCTAATCTAGCCGTCAATTCAGTGAGCGATTGTTCAAAACGCCTTTCCAGATCAAGCGTAACATCAACATTGCGGGTAAAGTCACGCTGATACGTTGCTAAAACCCTGCTCAGCTCACTATCCGGCTTAATATTATAATTCGCGAGCACGCGCATACGGTTTTTGCCATACACGCCTGTCACACTCGTCAATGAATTTATGGTGTCATCAACGATGGTATCACTAGAATTGTAAGTCACAGATTCATTGAAGGTGAAACGCTTGATAGCGGTATTAAAACCCGCCGTTGATGAGAATGTTGAATCCCCTGCGGTGTTTTCAGTATAGGAGGCACTTAAGTTATATCGCGGTCTTTTTCCAAGTTCAAAAGGCAATTCACCGATCATACTGAATGCCTCCCTGAATGTACCAATGTCATTTGTATCACCGCGACTATCCGTATCAAAATTCTCCCCCGTCCAACTGAGCGTATTCACAATATCGTGATTTGCAAAGCTTCTGCGCGTTACAAGCTCGGCTGCGGCCTCCCCCTCATCATCAACAGCGACATCTGCGTTCACCAGAGCTTGCATGATGGTGGTTGAAAGCCCGACTTGCGCCACGTTGTTACGCTCCCCCTCATGTTCAGAGCTTCTAAAACCGACAGATGCCGATGTGCGATCAAGGATAGGACGCTCGTATAAAGCCACGATATTGGCCGCACCTTCATCAGGCTCAGCAAAACCGAGATCTTTTTTGTATGTCTGTTTACCATCGAACGTTACAGAGACATCGTAAACGCCGCCCTTTTCCGCCAAAAGTTTATTATCAACGGGTATGGATAAGCTTTCCTCACGCACCTCGCCTTGCGGGCCATAGAAAACCAGACGGAAGTTATTGTCAGAATTAAACAAAATCACATTATCAAAGTTATAAAATCCGTCATCTCGCACCGCCTGAAAACCGATCAACTGGTTTTCACGGTACAGCTCAACATCCCATCCGGGGAATGTATTACCTGTGATGGACGTGCTCGGACTTGAAAAAGAACGCAGCGGGTCTGTATTCGTAATACGCGCCCCTAATTCCTGCTTGATAGCGCCGCCCAATAATTGTGTTGGCACGGTTACCACATCCCCAACTTCAAAACGGCGCGCTTTCAAAGGCCCCAACAAATCAGGGTTTTCAGATTCTTGTTTGTAATTTGCCCTGATATTACGGATCTGATTTTCATCATCATATTGCGTCTGTGTGGTGAATGTTCCATACGCCAAGTCATTCACGGTGCGCACATTAACGTCATGGCGACTGTCACCATTATCTCCGTCCCCGCTTTTTCTGTATGTGGAATTCGTAGACACATCAATGCTAGGGGTACTCACCATTTTATATGGCTCACCGCCGCGCGGTAGTTTCGGCTCAGGGATTCTGTTATTATTTTGGCTATTAAACTTCCGCCTATTGAGACGCTCTTGCAAAGGTAAAGGGCTAGACGGTTTGATCGAGAGTGTTTGTGCAGAAACTCTGGTTGTCATCTCAAAGTCAATCCACTGCGCCAGCTCCTCTACCGGAACCCAAATATCACCATCTTCGAAAATCACGTGTTCAGAAATCGGAAATTCGCCTACATCCGTACGTGCAATGCCTTTGGCCATATCAACGTAAAATTTCTTATTTTGACGGATATACCAACCATCGGCGGTTTTGGTTTCCGCGTTAACGTCAATTGGCAACTGTAGGGTGCTGCCGAAATCTTTCAGGGATAAAAGAATACGCTTATTCCGTGATTGCCCCATAATAATGCCATCAGGTTTGATATGTGGCGGAAGGCTCGGCTGGAGCAGTAAGCGCTCTCCCTCAGGCAAAATATTTGTTTCAATATTTGCGCGTTCAACCTTAATCAAACGTTGATCCGCTGCTTTCATCCCACTTTTAATTTTTTTGACAAAGGCCTGCGCTAGAGACTTTCGAGCTTCGGACGATATAGAGCTCTGCCCCGAATCAGCGTGTGATATCTGGACATTGAAAGATGCAATCGCGCAAAAAACGCAACTGAACACAATTTTTTTTACGCAGACAGAAATAGCTCGATTCATAGCTCAAACTAACGCCCAAGTTGTGCATATAATTGTGGATAAAAACGCAGGGATGTTGACGACAGTAAACCATAACCACTTCCCAAAGACAAACAGATAGTCACAGAAAATTCAGAAAAATTCCTTGATAATGAAAAAGTTAATCACAACAATTTTATTTAAATGTGTAATATTAATAATGATTTAACTATTTTTCTGTGATACTTATTATATATCTATGCGGGAAGTATTGCCCGTATACGTATCTAGAGTTGAGTATATTTCAAACTTTCAAACATAAAACTGAGTATCAGTTTAACTAGGGAAAATAAGGAGAAACCTATTATGAAACGCATCCCTCTCAAACTTTTAGCATTATCAAGTGTTATGGCACTTGGATTTGCAACAACCGACCAAGCTTATTCACAAACGGAAACTGTAAACGCGCAGTTGATTACATCAAGTGCAATTAGCACGACAGATGTATCGGACATGGATTTTGGTGAATGGCTACTGACTTTTGTAGCGACTGACACACCAATGCTAACACTAACCAACGATGGTTCCGTTGCAACAACACAAACAGGTGTTGTGACTGCAGGCTCACAAGCAGTGAATATTACACCATCTGCCACTGAGGGTGTTGTTCTTGTACAAACACCTGCACCGGCAGCTTTGACAATGACACGCTCAGCATCTTCTGATTTTACAGATGGTGGTCTATCTCTTACGGATGTTGACTACAGAACGGCAACAGACGGTAACAACGCCCTTGATGCAGACGCTGCCACGGGTACTGTTACAACAACAGTTGCTGCGACCGATGAAACTGTCACGTTTGGTGGTATCATTGCTATCACGGCTACTCCTTCTGATGCGACACATACTGCGCAGTTCGACGTAACATTTACTTACTAAGTAAGACACTCCTTAGTTAAACTAATTTACGAAAAAGGCACCTTTTCAGGTGCCTTTTTTATTACGATATCTTTTCTTATTCACCCTACTCTAGTGGAAATGTTTTTACTGCATATGTCTGCGCACCATCCAGTGTGTAATGCTCCATCACAACTTTTAGACTGCCGCCGGTTATTTCTTCTATCAGATGAACATCAAAGACCCGTTTATCAACTTCAGGAAAAATATGGGCATTACTAATTTCCCCAACGCGCGTTTCCTTACCATTCTTATCGACATGATAAACAAACAGATGCCCTAAAATTGCGTAAGGGCCGCCTTCTCTGCGAATAGGGACAACAGCCTTTAACATGCCATTAGCAGGGTTACGATCAATTTTTATGGGATCAATTACAGCAGCTACTTTCGGCTCGCCCGACCTGAATACCACAGGGATCGTGTAACCAATATTGATGGACACAACAGCACGCGGCTTACTACTCGCGTCGTCATCCGCAACAACATCAGGAATAGACGCAAATTTTAAATGAACATGAAAATCCCCTTCCGGCACGACCTCAGGTCGACGCAGGGCTAAACGGACTTTTTGACTGGCGCCCGGCGCAAGCGTGATACGTCTGGGTGTAAATTGAATATATTTTGATGCATCAAACTCTGTTATCGAAACCTCAGATGGCTTATAACCAACACCGGATTCCTGCATACGGAAATAAACCCAGCTCATTTCATACACTTGCGGTTCACTACCTGAGTTGACCAACGTCACGTCTTTGTATCGTTCGCGTGGTTCAAAGACAACGCGCGTTGGCGTGATCATAAGGTCTGCCTGTGCAGGGATAGCATAGACGAGCCCACCGACGATGAAGCCCAAACATAACAAAGCGTTCAAAACTATCTTTTTCATTTATATCTTCTACCTTTTGTTCAAAAAAATGCGTTAAAAATTGATCTGTATTTCCAATTGACCGTTATAGGTTTGGTCCATATACGGATTACCATTGCCAGAGGTTCTTGCCGTTCCGCCTACAGTAACCCTAATCTCCCCCGCCAAATTAACAATGGCTGTATGGCTTTCTTGTAAATTAACCATTTGAAACCCTTCACCGCTTCCAGAAAGCGGTATAGTTTGCGTCACAGTAACACTCGTGACGGCATTTAGCGGCGTCATACCGTCCAGATCGAATATCCCTTCTTGTGGAGGCGCAATTTCGATAAACCCTGCCCCATCAAACGTGTAACTACCATTTGTATTAACCGTAATATCGTATTGTGCGTTGTTATTTTTGACAATAAAGGACCCAAATGATAGCGCCTGTATCGTCGTTACGCCCGCATACACAGGACTTTCGACAGCAACACCCAAAACCATCATCAGAAAAAGCATCTTAGATAGACGCATAAAAGAACCCCTTTTGGAAAACACGATAAGAAAGTACATCATTGTATAAAACGGCAGAGCAAACTGCAATCCTGATTAAACGCTAAATTTAAATACCTTTTTACATGACGTCTTTGATTGCACACTCTCTCATAAAGCCCTGATATTGCTAAAGTCCAACAGTTTATTTTTAAATATCCTATTGATGTAAATCACCTTTTTGGGATAGAATCATAAGTGGTGTTTTTTGCTGCGTACTTTTTAATGTTCTAACGCTCCTATTCTGGAGCTATCGGTTCACTATTTTATGATTAGAAAAATAGCTCTGAGTCTATGTTTTACGCTATTTATGGGTTTGCTGAGTGCATGTAACCCAGAAGGACTTTTGCACCTAAACAAGAACGAATCAAACACGAAAAACACTCCCCACAAAGTCGGTAATCCACAAAAAGGTGACGATATAGGGGCGCCTGTTGCTCTTCCTCCGCGTTTTGGCACAGCAAATACACCAAATCATCAACAAAACGCCACCATGCCAAACGGGCTTCCTGCACTGCAGCCTATGAAGGGCATGAACATAGACACCCTCTTTGCGGAAAAACTAAAAGACCCCGATGATCGCTTTGATCGTGTTGAGGGTGCCGTTGTTGACATGAAGAAAGAGTTTGATGTCTACAAACCCGCAATCGTACGACTGGCAGCAGTAGAAGCAGACATCCAAAATCTAATCAGAGAACTAGAAGTCGTATTGCAAGAAACACCACAGCAGCAACCAATTGATCTTTCTGGCTCTTCTGGCCCTAAACTTGATATAGGCCAACTTGACCCTCAGCCCAAAAAACCGCCTGAATTAGCTAAACCAACAAAAAAACCGCCAAAAACCGTTGTGAAATATACGCCCCCTGCCGAACCTGCTAAAAAGGTTTCGGCGAAAAGCTTTGACGGCGTTGTCGCCTTAAACTTTAGGGTTGGTGAACATAGCGATAAGGTTCGCGTTGCGTTTGATGCGAACAAGAAAATTTCATACAACATTGATATTGATAATGATGAAAAACTTCTTATTATCGAGCTTCCAGATGCACGATGGGGCGATAGCAAGACACCATCATTCAAAAATTCAAAGATGTTTGAATCAATGAATGTTGAGCCTATCGGCAATACTGGAAGTATGATCATTCTGAGTATGAAAAAAGAGGCACAGATATTGCAGAAAAAAATTCTTTCACCTGACAAGACAACAGAATATCATCGCGTATATTTTGATCTCAGACCTTAAACTGTGCCCTGTATAACATGCCCCTAATACACTGGAAGCCATCTACGGAAAATATTGCCGTGCAGCATTTTATTTGCATTTTAAAAAATATGCTGTCATCTTTGCTGTTATGCAGATACAGGCGAAAAAATTTGGTGCTAAAAACCTTGGGCAGGCTCTTCAACAAGGGCGTAAGGTAATGGATAAGACATTAAATATGATCCCCGCCAATGATCGACGGCGCCCACTTATCAAGGAAAATGTCAGTGCGACATTATTCTTTGTTGATATTATTGCTATGAACCTTTCGTTTATTGCAGCTTTCTTTACCGCGCAAGGTATCAAGGAATGGCTTCAGCCGGACGTTTACAACAAACCGTTATATGAATACGCCCACATCCATGATTTGTTTTTCCTGTGGTTCTGTCCTGTCGTGCTGTTCTTATATTTTTCCAAAGGACACTACACGCAACGTGTTCCCTGGTGGAGCCAAGTCCAATCGGTTTTATCAATATGCCTTAGAATCTTATTTTTAGACCTCTTTACGCGCCTTGCGCTGGATATGTCATTTTCGCGCTCTTTAATCGCGTTCAGTTGGGTTTATGTATTTTTCTTTACGCTCGGTGGACGACAAATCGTTTACCACATCGCCCGTAAGAGAGGCGTCTGGCGCATTCCGACTGTTGTGATTGGGGATAATGACACCGTTACGAATATGCTCTATGCGTTCTCAACCGACCACTACACGGGCTATGATATTAAAACCATCTGCCTGCGTGACCGAGCAAAAGAGAAATTCAGCGTCGATGCGATCCCAATGAAATATGCGGATGTTGAAATTAACAGAGAAAAAATAGATTACAGAAAATACGTATCAGACAATATTGATAAATTCTTTGTTATTTGTATGGAAACCTTCCGCGGCGATGAACGTGATGAGCTTATCAGTATCCTCAGTGAGCTGAACGCGCTTTATGCCATCGTTCCGCCAACATCACGTATCAGCACCTTTGATATGGAGCCGGATTACTTCTTTGGCTATGATATCATGCTGTTGAATGCCAAAAACCCCGAACTTTCACCGATGGGCCGCTTTATAAAACGAAGCATGGACATCATTATTGCCTCTATCGCTTTGATCTTACTGTCACCTGTTATGCTTGTGACGGCGATTATGCTTAAAGTGGAAGGGCAAAGCGGCAGCCTATTTTATGGCGGCAAAAGAATCGGTAAAAACGGACGTAAGTTTAAGTGCTGGAAGTTCCAGTCCATGGAGCCAAACTCCGATCACCTTTTACATGAATTACTCGAAAAAGATCCCGAAGCGCGCGCCGATTACGAAAAGTACCGTAAGCTGAAATGTGCTGACCCACGCGTTACAACGAAAACAGCGCGCATTATCCGCAAGACAAGCATTGATGAATTGCCGCAGCTCTGGAACGTTATCAAAGGTGATATGAGCCTTGTCGGCCCGCGCCCTATCCTAGACGACGAAGTTGAATTATTTGGTGATTCAATCAACCAATACCTACAACTCCGCCCCGGCATTACAGGGCTGTGGCAAGTGAGCGGCCGTAACGACACAAGCTTTCAACGCCGCGTTTACTGGGATAGCTGGTATGCACGTAATTGGTCTGTCTGGAGTGATATCGTAATCATGATTAAGACGTTGCGCGTCGTCACCGGTGGGTCAGGGGCATATTAATCCGCTCAACCGTCTTTTCTCTTTAGTGTCACAACCACACCGGATACGGCTTTATTCTTTTCCATATCCATTTGCAACAACGTAACTTGCTCAGCATGATCGAAATATTCAGATAATTCTTGTTTTAACGGCATGCCAAAGGGCACACTGCCTGTCGCCGCAAAAACAAAGTCTATTTCTTTTTTTTCAGGATCATACTCGATGAACATGAGTTCTTCACCGAATTCCATATCATATAAAATGGTAATTTCTTTCGTATCCATATTGGCATAAACATCCATTATGAACTCTGCCAACATCGTATTATCCGGATATTGAGAAAAATCGTGACTCATGATGGAATCTTAGAGCTTAGTGACTAAAGTTACAAGCTCGCAGTAGCGAGTTGATTAGGACCTGCCGGACCGGCACCAAGGTCGTAGTTATCACCGAATTGAGATACAACACGGTTATTCGAAACAGCATCCCGAAGTGACGCAATTTTATCATCAACACCTGTAAAGCTAAGTGCAAATTTCTGTATTGATTCACCAGCCTCTTTGTTGAAGAACCCGACAACACTTGCAATCGCACCAATAAGCTTAAACGCATTTTTGGCAAAACCACCAACACCCAATTTGTCTAAATTATCAGACACGGCATTAAACACTGTCGACGTATTATCAGACATAAGGTCAGTATTCGTAAGAAGACTATTCATATTATCGGATAGTGCGCCGCGTCTATTACCACCAATAAGATTGTCTTCAAGCAACCGACGTGCGCGATCTTCACCTTCTTGTCTGGCGCGATCAACTTCCTGCGTTACCCGCGCATCTATCTGTGTTCTTCTTTCTTCGACTTCCGTGCGTGTTCTGTCAATTCCAGAACCAAGCAAACCCATCTCATTCTCTTGTGTATTCTCTGCCAACTTGTCTTTCACACGCTCGTAAACGAATGCGACACGCTCTCTCGCTGATAGACCTTCAGCAGCAGGGTCACTCAAAATTTCATTAATTTCCGTACCTGAAATTTCTGCACCACTTGCAAGCTTGGTCACACCAAGAACATTCCCTGTCGCAGCATGTGCAACTAATCGAATGAGGTCTCTATGGTCGTTACCTTCTTCTCCTCTCGGAATTTCACCGCGTTCCTCCATAGCACCAATAACAACAGAGGCTGCTGTTTCTGCCGGTGCGCCGGACAAAAAGGCCACGCCATCAACAATCATAAACATGGCGCCAGAAAGTTTATCCGCAACGAATGAAATAAGAGGAATTTCTTCTTGGCTAATCTCACCAAGCTTCTGTCCTAAAGGATTATTTAATGCCGTATCTGTTGCAACCACGCCCAATGCGACAAGGCCCGTCATACCAATACGTTTTTTCCATTTAACCCATAATTCATCGGTGGAAGATAATCCCCCATCCATTCTACTCTTCATGGTCTTCATGTCATCACGCATCGACTTTAAAGCTTCTGCTTCTGTCGGCGGTGGTCTGCTAGCAGCACTCGCCCCTCTGCGTGTGTCTGCACCATCATCAAACTGTTTTGCCCACTGATCCAGAACATCTTGTCTGGTCGTGCCCGGGTTTTCGTCAATAATTTTTGCGATTGTATTCTCACGCGTTTGAAGAAGCTCATCAAAAGATGATCTTATGACCGCCGTGTCAGCATCAGAAAGCTTTACACCATCTGAATTACTCAGTCTGCGCATATATCCATCAACATTGATATTATCAAGGTTACTTTCAATGGCACCTCTGAACGCTGTCGAAACTTCTGTGATTGTAGGGATAGCACTGATTCTTGCCGTTGTTGTGGCGCTTTCAAGGAAAACTCTTGTCTCGCGTGGTAAATCATCTTGCCTCAGAAGCCCTCTACGCCATTCAGCAAGGTCATCGGCCATGTTATCAACACTGTCAGCATTCTTAAGAACATTGACGAGACTTTCCTGCATGGCAGGCGAGAAAAAGCGCGGATCAAGCCCGTGCTTAAATATCTGAACTACATTGTCAATTACTGATTGACCTGCCATATGCGATACACCCCTTGTATCTATAAATTTTGTCGTATTTTTGTTCTTTTAAATACGTTTTTCTTTTACTTTAACCGAAAGTGGGACTATCTGTCAAACTATTCGTTCATTTGATCCTCAAGCGCAGATATCAAAATCTCAACATCCATAACCGCCTGAGAGAGAAGTGTTTCATTACTAGAGCGCAAAACAACATTCACACCTAACTCCCCATCCTTAAAATAAGGATAGCTACCAATGTCTACGGCGTCAAATTTCGTTTGTATTTCTGCCAATCCCGGGGCAATCGTGCTTTCCGCAAAACGGCTAGGCACATTATGTGATTTTATAACCGGGCCACCTTGCAGACCGATCACGACATGATCAACCATCGCCTGAAAAATGGATGGCACACCTGCCATGACATAAACATTTTCAATCACAAAGCCCGGCGCCGCAGATACAGGATTCGGTATAAGGTCTGCGCCAACAGGCGTTTTTGCCATTTTCTGGCGTGCTGGCGTAAATTCTTCTTCACCATAATGATCCAATAATATCTGATAGGCCTGATCATGCGTTTCTAACGCGGCGTCAAACGCCTTCGCAACACTGTCTGCGGTGATGTCATCATGAGTCGGGCCGATCCCGCCACTGGTAAAGATATAATCCACGCTCTTTTTCAAATCATGAATAGTCGCAATGATTGTGTCCTCATCATCAGGAATGACACGAACCTCTGCCAAGACAATGCCTTTATCAACCAATTTGCACGCAACATAGTTAATGTTTTTATCCTGCGTTCGTCCCGATAATATTTCATTACCGATAACAACCATTGCTGCTTTGTATGTTTTACTCATGAAATACCCTTATTCAGTTCTGTGATACGTCCAAACTTTACAGACAACCTGCAACGATATATGTAACATGGGTGATTAAAATATTATACATTCATAAGGAATAAAGATGACGGTTGGCCTCAATCCCCAGACAAGTAATAAATTCTCCGCAGATGGCATAGAACTGCACAGCCCCGAAGACTTTGAAGGCATGCGCAAGGCCGGTAAGTTGGCGGCGGAAATCCTAGATATGATTACCGACCATGTTGTGCCGGGCGTCACCACAGAAGAATTAGACAAACTTTGTCACGATATGTGCACGAAGGCAGGGGCGATCCCTGCTCCGCTTGGATATCAAGGCGCAGCGCCAACACCATTTCCAAAGTCGATCTGCACATCAATTAATCACGTTGTGTGTCACGGCATCCCCAATGAAAAAACCCTTCGTGAGGGCGACATCATGAATATTGATGTTACCGTTATCCTTGATGGCTGGCACGGTGATACATCACGCATGTACTTTGTTGGTGATAAAATTCCCGTAAAAGCACGCCGCCTGTGCGATGTGACCTATGATTCCATGATGGCTGGTATTGAGGCCGTCAAGCCCGGTGCAACCCTTGGAGATATTGGCCATGCCATTCAAGAAATCGCCGAAGCACAAAGATTTTCTGTTGTGCGTGATTTTTGCGGCCACGGCTTAGGTCGTGTATTCCACGCACCGCCATCTGTCATGCATTACGGCACACCTGACACAGGTACAGTCCTGGAGCCCGGTATGTTTTTCACGATTGAGCCCATGATTAACGCCGGACACTACGCGACGAAAGTATTAAAATCAGACGGATGGACAGCCGTAACACGTGACCGCACATTATCGGCTCAGTTCGAGCATTCTTTGGCCGTCACGGATGATGGATTTGAAATATTCACACTCTCCCCTAAGGGCTATACAAAAGCCCCTTATGGTGTGTAATATTTCTGCATGAATTCATCAGGCAAGAAAAAAACCACCCCCCACTATGCCGGTCATCGCCAACGATTGCGCGAACGCTTTGTTTTTGGCGGTGAAGATGCCATGCAGGATTACGAGCTTTTAGAGCTCCTTCTTTTTATGGCGATCCCGCGCCGCGATGTAAAACCTCTGGCTAAAGACCTGCTGAACGCATTTGGCTCTTTGCCCGAATTGATGAGCGCACCGCACACGGCTCTCTCACAAATTGAAGGTGTCAGTGAAAACACAGCGACGGCGATAAAGACAGTTTCCGCGCTGGCAGCACGTATGATGAAACAGGAACTGATGCAAAAGCCTGTTTTGAATAACTGGACACGCCTGATGGATTATTGCCACATGACGATGGCGCACGAAACCAAGGAACATTTCCGCATTTTATTTTTGAATAAGAAAAATGAAATGATCGCCGATGAAATCCAAGGATCAGGCACTGTCGATCATACCCCCGCCTATCCGCGTGAAATAATGAAACGGGCATTGGAATTGGGGGCGACCGCGCTTATACTCATGCATAATCACCCAAGCGGCGATCCCAAACCATCTCAGGCGGATATTGATATGACCAATCAAATCATCGCAGCGGCTAAACCGTTTGATATCACCATACATGATCACGTCATTATCGCCCGCAACGGACAAACATCATTCCGCAACGAAGGACTCATCTAATGATCATACGCGCTGATAAATTTATGCGTATTCTCAGTATTGTAACCATACTCATTTTCACGGCCGCGTGCAGCTCTGATGACGGGCGCGTTGCCCCCCCTCCTAAACAAACAATACAGGCAGGAAACTCCCTCGCCCCTGGTTTGAATGAACAGTTGGAACGCATTCGCGAACGAAACTTTTCCGTACTACGCACCGAAATGGTGATGTCAGGCATGAGCATGGATAACCCGATGATGATCCGCGCCTTTAAAAATGAAATGCAGCTCGAGCTATGGGTGAAAAGCTCATACCACAATCAATATGAGCTGTTTAAAACCTATAATGTCTGTAACAAGTCAGGCGTACTCGGGCCAAAGTTAAAAGAAGGTGACCTGCAAACGCCGGAAGGATTCTACAGTGTTACAAAAGAGCGCCTAAACCCGAACAGCCGGTTTTTCCTATCCTTTAATATTGGCTACCCCAATGCCTATGACCGCGCGCACAAGCGCACAGGATCACTTCTTATGATTCATGGAGACTGCGTATCTGAAGGGTGCTTGGCCATGACGAACACCAATATCGCGGAAATTTACCTGATCGTTGAGCAGAACTTTAAATACGGCCATAAATCCATTCCTATTCACATCTTCCCCTTCCGCATGAGTGCAGAAAACATGAAATTACGCAGCCTGTCGCGATGGTATCCATTCTGGCAAAATCTAAAACAAGGCTATGATTATTTCGAACGTTACCGCGTCCCGCCGCAAGTATCGGTCTGGAATAAACGGTATATGTTCGGCAACGCCATGGATTATGCTTCGATTCAGTAGTGCTACCGGCGCACTATCTTATGTCTTTTAAATTGTAAATTGCCAGTCCTCCCAGACTTATACAAATAGCCGCGACCCCATTGATGAGGGCATATTTCACAGCTTCATCCTGCCACAAATGATCACATTTCATTGCAACGATATAAGACGTGCACAAAATAGATAAACCAACACATAAGAATAAATAGGCCACAATATTTTGACTTGGATTTTTATTAGGGTGCAGAAACAAAAACTTACCATGCTTTAGAAACCTATCGTGAGCACAGCAAAAAATTAAGGGAGTAAGAATAAACAAATTGGCTATCCCCCAGACTGGAAATCCCAAAAAAACATAATGCAAAGCATATAAAACGATGGAAAAAACAAACGTAAGGGCAAATGTAACTCCCAAAACTTGAGCCGCACTGTAGCGTTTTAACTCACTGAGTGTTGGCAGGCTTTCGTCACTATCGCGCTCCATATAAATTATTCCAACAATTCCCTCTACGCTTCGCCCTTTTAACGGCCTTAGAGCATCCTCAACTTTGTTTTTTAGGCGCCTTATGTCTGCGTAAATGGCAAACAGTACAAGAAATCCTAAAAAACCAAAATATTCTGTCTTTTTACAAATTTTTGGAACATCTTCTGAATTGGAAATACCTGCTGCAAACGAAGATTGCAAAACACCGGATAAAACGAAGATACAAACAATAATAGCAACCAGACGGACGTAATAAGCTTTCATTCTCAATCCTTTTGCAATACAGCACTTGATATAAAAAAAATAATGCAATAATTTGCTCACAAATCAAAGTTACAAAAGGCCTAATCATGATACCCCGTTATTCCCGCCCTGAAATGGCTGATATTTTCGAACAAGAAAACAAATTCCGTATTTGGCTAGAGGTTGAAACACTCGCGCTTGAAAAAATGGCGGAGATGGGTGTTGTGCCCGAAAGTGCGGCCAAGGCTTTACGTGAAAAAGGTGATTTCGATGTTGATCGTATCAACGAGATAGAGGCCGAAGTTAAACATGACGTCATCGCGTTTTTAACATCTGTCGCGGAATATGTCGGCGAAGATAGCCGTTACGTCCATCAGGGCATGACATCATCTGACGTGATTGACACCAGCTTTGCCGTGATGCTGACGCAAGCCGCGGATTTGATTATCGAAGATCTGGAAAAGGTTATGGCGGCGCTTAAGAAACGCAGCCTAGAGCATAAAGATACATTATGTATTGGTCGTTCCCACGGTATTCATGGCGAGCCGACAACATTTGGCCTGAAACTGGCGGGACATTATGCCGCATTCAAACGCGCACGTGATCGCATGATCGCCGCGAAAGAAGAGGTTTCCACCATCACGATATCGGGTGCCGTTGGTACATACGCCACCGCGGACCCTGCCATTGAGGCGCATGTCGCCGATAAGCTTGGCCTGAAGGCCGAAACCGTAGCCACACAGGTTATACCGCGTGATCGTCATGCTATGTTTTTTGCCACGCTTGGCGTTGTGGCAAGCTCCATCGAGAATATCGCCGTTGAAGTTCGCCATCTACAACGCACCGAAGTCCGCGAGGCCGAAGAATATTTCGATAAGAAACAAAAAGGCTCCTCTGCGATGCCGCATAAGCGTAATCCGATTGGCACGGAAAACTTAACAGGTCAGGCGCGTATAATCCGCTCTGCTGTTATCCCTGCTTTGGAGAATGTTGCCCTATGGCATGAGCGTGATATTTCGCACTCCTCCGTTGAGCGCACGATATTACCTGATGCGTTGATCTCGGCTGATTACTCGCTCAATCGTTTGGCAGGCATCATTGATAAGCTTCTCGTTTATCCTGATCGCATGATCCATAACCTGGAAATGACCGGCGGCCTTGTGTTCTCTCAGCGCACGATGCTCGCCCTGACACAGGCCGGAATCAGCCGTGAAGATGCTTACCGCATCGTTCAGCGCAACGCGATGCAAGTCTGGGAAGACCGCAGCACAGGCAAAGGCACATTCACGCTACGTGAGATGCTCGAAAAAGACAGTGATGTCACCGAAAAGCTTGACGCTAATGCTTTGGATGCTATCTTCAGCTACGATGCATATACAAAGAATATCAGCGCGATAATTGACCGCGCTTTGACAGATTAATTACAACCCTTCCAAAGGAGAATGCCATGAAAGGCGATAAGAAAGTTATTCAATTTTTGAACGAAGCTCTGAAAAAAGAGTTAGGTGCAATCAACCAGTATTTCTTGCATTCACGCATGTTGGAAGATTGGGGCATCACAAAACTTGCCAAGCACGAGTACAACGAATCAATCGAGGAAATGCAGCACGCAGATGAGCTTATCAAGCGCATTTTATTCCTTGAAGGCCTGCCAAACTTGCAAGAAGTTGGCAAACTTCATATTGGTGAAAACGTGAAGGAAATCATGGAATGTGATTTGAAAATCGAAATTGACGGCGTGAAAAACTATAAGGAAGCTGTCGCCTACGCCGAAAGCGTTCAGGATTTCGTATCACGTGATTTATTCGCCAAGATTCTGACCGATGAAGAAGGCCATGTTGATTATCTGGAAACACAATTACAGATGATTGAGGATATGGGGCTGCAAAACTACATCCAGCTTAATTCCGAAAGCCCATTAGACGCAGAAGCTTAGGTTACTCGTCTAAAACATATTTTGCGGCTTGCTCGGCGGTGTAATTTCCTTGTGCGACAGCTTTGCTGTTTTCATCAAGGAAAATAATCGTCGGGTAGCTGTTCCACGCTTTCACGCCATACGAAGATAGCTTTTTCTTTAATCCGCGCTCACTGCCCTTGTTTAAAAATAAAGGGAACGGTGAATTACTAAGCTTTTTGGCATAACGTGCATATTGATTGTAATCGTCATCCACCGAAACCGCGATCACCGAGCCTTTCTTCGATCGCTCTATATCCATGATGTCCGGCATTTTCTGACGGCAATAGCCGCACCAAGACGTGTAGATCATCAAAATACGTTTCTGCCCTTCGGTTTTATCAACATATTCCGCGATCATTTTCGGCGGTAGATTATAAATCTTAGTTTGTTTGGTTGTTTCTTCCGCATGCACACTCATAGGGAATAAGAAAACCAACAAAACAAGACTGTAGACAATATAATGACGCATTAACGATTCTTCCTTAGTTACTCTGCTTCTCTAAACCCAAAGACAAAAACTTTTTGATATTATCCGCACTGTGATTGCCCTGCCCGTAAACTTTATTGTTTTCATCAATCAAAATAACGCGTGGTAGATATCGCCAAGGCTTCACACCATAAGGCTTCAATGATTGCATCAATTCATATTGTGATTCGCTGTTATAGATAATTTTAATCGGAATTTCATTGAACGATCGAATATAGCGTTTGAATTCAATAACCTTATCGCTGTGGAATATTGTTGTAACAGCCTGTCTGCTTTCGGCATCAAGCTTTAACAGACTAATGAACTTTTCATGACAGCCCTTGCACCCAATATCGAATAGAACAAGTACACGCTTTTCACCCTTGCCGTTCTCCACATATTCGGAGACCCCCTCAGGCACCATAAGAAAAAGAGTTTTATCGCTGTTTTGTGCATACGCCTGAAGCGGCGATATTACCCACAGAAAAACGAAAAGGATGATGATTTTTTTAATCATAAGAAAAGCCTTTGCTACGCTCAATTCTACACACACCTTCGTTAATTTAAAAAAAATATTTTAAAAAACTTAAATAATAATAATGAGAACAACTTGCAATTGCCCGCCATAATGATAATAATTCTCATTACAGGCATTGGAAACTAACAAAACTTCAGGCTCAATATTATGTATGTATGCATTTGCAATCCCTTTACAGACAAAACCGTCAAGACGCATCTTCAATCATGCTCTGGTAAAGTAAAGATGTCGGACACTTACGCGGCGTGCAGTGGTGGTGAGAAAATGAACTGCGGTACCTGTGCGTGCGAATTGAAGAAGATGGTTGATACACACAATAATGGCCTGACAATTGAGGCGATCAACGATCAAATGACAAAAGTTACAGAACAGGAAAAAGAAACCGTTTAGACTGTTTCCCCTCCCCCCCTTGCAATTATTCGCGTGGTATGCGACCACTAAATCTGAAAATTAACTCTATTAAGAGGATACTTTTATTATGCTCAAGAAATTCATGCTTACACTCATCGGAGGTCTATTTATTATGACAGCTTCAGAAGCCACGGCGGCTGATTCAGGAAATACAGTTCACATGGAAGTTTCATCAGGCGGCACAGTTGTGATTGACCTACTTCCCGACATCGCACCTCTACATGTTGAGCGTATTAAAACGCTTGCGGCGGAAGGATTCTATGATGGAATTATCTTTCACCGTGTGATCAAAGGCTTCATGGCACAAACAGGTGACCCAACGGGCACAGGCATGGGCGGATCGAATCTTAATGATGTTCCTGCCGAATTCAGCAAATACAAGTATAAGCGCGGAACTGTTGGTATGGCACGTTCACAAAGTCCTGACAGCGCAAACTCTCAGTTCTTCATCTGTTTCACAGACAGCGGGTGTAGCTTCCTAACAGGTAAATATACTGTTCTTGGTCAAGTGACCAAAGGGATGGAATTTATTGACGCCGTTGCCGTTGGTGAACCACCAAGCAACCCAGATAAAATCGTCAAATTGACCGTTGTTTCAGAAGAAGCTCCTGCGAAGGAAGAGCCTGCGGCCGGTGATGATGCTCCTGCTAAAAAAGAAGCAGCAAAATAATAGTAAGGAACGCAATATATGAAACTTGACCTTTATCAGGTTGATGCGTTTACAGATAAAACATTCGGCGGCAACCCAGCCGCCGTTTGTCCATTGGAAGAATGGCTTCCTGATGAATTAATGCAAAATATCGCGGCGGAGAATAACCTCTCCGAAACCGCATTTTTTGTGCCTGATGGTGATCGCTTTCATTTGCGATGGTTCACCCCGGCCGCCGAAGTCGATTTATGCGGACATGCTACACTTGCCGCCGCCTACATTATTTTTGAAGAATTAAACTACGGCCAAAAAATAATCCGATTCGATTCTAAGTCCGGCGAATTAACCGTTGAGAAAACCGCAAACGGCCTAACGATGGATTTTCCGACATGGCATGTTGAGCAGGTTGCAGAACATGACGCCCTTATCACAGCCATCGGCAAAATACCCAATGCCATATATAAGGGCACGTACTGGGTTGCGGAATTTGAAACCCAGCAAGATGTCGAAAACCTAACACCTGATTTCAAAGCTCTGCAATCTATTGAGGATATCGATTTTCTAGTTATTACCGCTCCATCTGATCAAAACGATATCGATTTCGTATCCCGTTTCTTTTGCCCAAAATACGGCATTGATGAGGACCCGGTGACCGGATCAGCGCATTGTATCCTGACGCCCTTTTGGTCGAATCGGCTAAATAAAAGCTCGCTAGATGCCCTGCAGGCATCAAAACGTAAGGGTTACATACATTGCGAATCGGCCGATGATCGTGTGCGTTTAACCGGACAAGCAACGCTATACCTACAAGGTACAATCTATGTCTAACAATGATTGGTGGCGCGGCGCGGCAATATATCAAATATACCCGCGCAGTTACCTCGACACAAATAACGACGGAATCGGTGACTTACCGGGCATCACGCAAAAGCTCGATTACATCGCAGGCTTGGGTATGGATGGGATATGGATTTCCCCCTTTTTCCCTTCGCCTATGAAAGATTTTGGCTATGACGTGTCGGACTATCGCGATGTTGATCCGATGTTCGGGACATTGGACGATTTCAAAGTCTTACTCAAAAAAGCACATGAACTGGATTTAAAAATCATTATTGATCTGGTCTTATCTCACACATCTGAGGAACATCCATGGTTTTCTGATCCTGATAAAAAAGACTGGTTCGTTTGGGCCGATGCGAAGGAAGATGAGTACGGCAATCATGCACCGCCCAATAATTGGGTGTCTGTTTTCGGCGGCAGTGCATGGGAATGGGACGATAACCACGAACAATATTACCTTCACAATTTCCTGAAAGAACAGCCTGACCTGAACTATCACAATCCTGCTGTACAGGAAGAGGTCCTTGATATCTGTCGCTTTTGGTTGGATATGGGAGTTGACGGTTTCCGCCTTGATACGGTTAATTTCTATTTTCACGATGCAGCGTTACGCGATAACCCGGGTCGTACCTATGGTATAGAATTCGCCACACAACTTGAAAAAGAAGTTGCCTACTCTCAACAGCAACACATCTACGATAAATCAAGGCCTGAGAACTTGGATTTCATAGCCCGCCTACGCAAACTTACCGACAGTTATGATGGCCGCGTTCTTATCGGTGAAATTGGCGATGACAATCCCTATGACTGTGCCCGTGAATACACACGCAGCGGCAAGCATCTACACACCACATACAACACGCACATGATGTCAGGAACAGAGAAACCTCTAACCGAAGATCTTGTGCGTGTGCCACTGGAAACATATTTCCGATGTTTGCAAACGCATCAAACAGAATCGGCTAAATCGGCTAAGCCTGCATCACTACACGATGTTGGCTGGCCCAGTTGGGCCTTTACAAATCATGATGTCGTGCGCGTCGCCAGCCGTTGGTACAAACTCTACGATCATCAGCCCGATTTATCGGCATTATTGATGGTCTTACTCGGGTGTTTACCCGGCACGATTTTCATGTATCAGGGAGAGGAGCTTGGCCTGCCCGAAGCGGAAATCCCCCTAGATCGTATCCAAGACCCGTGGGCGGAAGAAACCCTTCCGGAATGGCAAGGGCGCGATGGATGTCGTACCCCCATGATTTGGGACAGTACAAAGACGCACGCCGGATTTTCTGAGGCAGCCCCATGGCTTCCGATACCCGAAACGCATAAAGACATGGACGTACAGGCACAGTGTGGTAATTCTGCATCAATCCTAAATCAGGTCTCCAACTTTTATAATTGGCGCAAAAATAGAGAAGAATTTTCTAATATTAACTTTGAATTTAAACACACATCACATTCAAAAATAACACATATTATCAGATCTCATAATGAATACGAAACGCATTGCATATTTAACCTGTCCGGTGAAGAATTGTGTTATTTAGAGCACACTCTACCACCTTATTCATATTTAGTTTCAAACTTTAATGATTAATCTGAAAATGGTCGTTTAGTGTATTACGCACTCGGTTTTTCATCTGTTTTAGCAGCTTCCACAGCCCCCTCAGCGTCAAGAACCTCTTCCTCATCAAGATCAAATTCGAGGTCAGCCTCTTCATCCTCAAGCTCAAAACCAATATCATCATCCAGAAGATCTTCATCAATCTCAAGAACACCACCCGTTTTATCTTTCATTGATTTTTGACGAATAAGGTCTTTGGCCTCGCCTTTTTCAAGTTCAAGCGCCCGCGCCACGTTAATCATCTGCTTAATCAAAACATCCATTGCTTTTGGATTATCAATCGGAAGCGGCGTATCAAGGCGCAATATACCCTCATCAACGATAAATAAGAAAATAATCCAGGCCCGATCTGTTTTCATAAGGCTCACAAGCTTATTCAGACGATCTTCGGTAAAGTAGCCACTCGCCAAACCCAGATCATTTGTGCGCAAAGCATAGCTATCCTCCCACCCTTTAACGTTTGGTCGAAATTCTTGTGTTAACTGCAAAGATTCCACCAAACTCACCATACCGCCACTTGCAAGACCAAGAGCAAATGGTAGTTGCGTTTGGAGTGAGACCTCAATAGCGGTCAAACGCCTTTGTGATCTTGCATCAAGCTCGCCATGCTCACTCGCGAACATAGTGACACTGTATCCGTCAACAGAACCGCTGATCGTTGGTGTCTCAAGAAAAGAAGCTGTATGAAAACGCATTTTTTTCTTTTGCGCATAAAACTTCCAAGCTTTTTTCTGTTTTAACACAACATAGATGGTCCATAGCCAAAACCCGACTAAAAACCCTGATACCAAAAGCCAAAGAACTAAATATATGGACAAATCGCCCCTCCATATTAACGCGTAAACATAAAAACGCAGCATTTACAAACCGTTATACTTTAAACAGCTTTTCTCAAGCTTACCACCATAAATGTAAAACCATACGATCTATCACCATAAGAAAAGAGGCCACATATATGCGGCCTCTATATCTTTCTTTACGTTTTATAGGTTTTTGGATTATGCCTTAGTTAAAACCTGCATGCCCTGCATCGGTTGCTGGCGTGTGGGTATAATGCGCGAAGCTATCCATTGATGGCGTGCTTTGTGATTGTTGATCTGATGACATCTTATCGGCCAGGTCCCCCATGCGGGTTAAGAGTTGTTCTGCATGAGAAACGAGAGCCTCTGTTTTACCAACACTGATCATATCGCTATCCGCTTGTTTTTCGAGCTTCTCGGCAACGACATCTTCATGTTCACTCACCATATCAACTTTCTTCTCAAGCTTATGAATAGCATCTCCGAAAAAGCCTGTTTGCTTGTCAACAATATCAACCTTACTTTCAAGGCGCTGAACAGACTCTGTAAAGGCGTTCGCCTGTTCACCAACATTGTTGACCTTTGTTTCCATGATAGCGATTGAATGTGAGAACTTTCCGGTTTGCTCATCAACAACATCCATTTTTTCTTCAAGCTTATGAATAGCATCACTGAAGAATCCTGTTTGTTTGCGAATGACCTCAAAGCCTGTGCGCAAGCGTTCAAACCCTGCGCCTAAGACGATGCTTGTTCCAACCGCGGCGACCGCCGAAAATACGGCCATCATCACTGATACTGCTACTACTGTTTCTACTTCTATAGACATATCCCAAAACCTTTCATTAAGAATGCGTGACGTAAAACTTATTACTGTTTGATAAGTCGTCACATATGAGTTGATTGAAATTACAGCGCGTTACGACATGTGACTAAAAAGAGTGTTTTCGCTTAACTATGCGAGCAACTTCTAAACAACGCTTATATTATTATGGTAAACCGATGCGCGGGATTTTGTCTATGTTTATCGTTTCGGAATTATTTAAAGTTTTATATGAATTTGGTGTAGACAAGAAAAAGCCGCTCCACTGTTCTGGAACGGCTTTTATAAATTCTTAATTGAGCGGAGACTTAGAAATCGTTGCTATAAATTTCATCCAAGGCTTCCTCACCGACAGATAGGAAAGCATTATGATCTTTTTTCGGAACAATAATTTCCTTCTGGGGTTGAATAACTTCATTTTCGAAAATTTCAACCATTTCTTCGCCTTCAAAACCATTTGTATTTGTGGTCTTTGGTGCGCTTGCCTTCACAATTTCAACCTTTTTCGCAATGATGCGCTTAGGCGCTTGGGCAATGTAATCCTCGGCTGTTATTTGTTGCGCTTGTGTCGGTGCACTCACATCTTCAAGTGAATCGAAACTTGCAAATTCTTCTTCGATAATCTCGACGCCGGCTGCAGGCTCAACAATCGCGGCATGCTTCTCTTCTTGAATAGTTTGAAGTGATGACTGCTTATCCGCGCTCATCGCTTTCTTTGCCGGGGCTGTGCCCTTCTTTTGAGAGTCAGAGAAAATTTCCTCAGCCTCAAGAACAGGCTCAATCGTTGCCTCAGGCTCAGGTTGCGCCATCACAGGTTCAACAACAAGATCCTTCTCTGGCATCATTTTTGCCACAACATATGCAACGCCGGAACCGGCTGTTCTTTGATTACCATAGGGGAAATAAGTATCGGTTTTTTGTGCGACCCAACCCTCTCCGCAAGCTGTCAAAACGAGAGGTGCACTCAGTAAAGCCAGTCGTAATAATGTCTTTGACATGCTATATTCCTTTTTATAAAAACCAGTTTCTTTTTTTATACGCAGAAATACACCACATCATCAGCGGCACATCTGCACACACTAAGGTATCGCCCTTAAAAAATCAATATAGCGGATTGTAAAAAAAGAAGGTTTTTTGTATTTGGACGCGTCAAGGAAGCTCAAAACTTTGTTATAAAACAAAAATTTTATTAAAATGAACCATCCATATAATCTGAAACATCTCTACGCATATCACGTAAATCTTCCCAGACTGTATTCTCCTGACGGACAAACATTTCATGATAACCGGAACCGATAAGCCCCTGCCATTGAGAACTATAGCGACATTTCTGATACTTGTTTTTTTGCCTTTGAAGGTTAATCGTATATTCGAGCTTAATGCCGGAATCATCGCTCCCACCAAGCCCTATACCATCAACATCAAGACCTAAACGCTTGTGCTCCCATTCATAAGCAAGCAAAGCCTTGCGATCAAAACGATCTTGAATGCGACACTTGTCCTCTCCCAGTGCAACAGCCTCAACGGCATGCGGCGCACCTTCTACGGGCTGCTCGCGTTCAATAAACCCTGTGTCTTGTGTGCCTGCCAATTCAACGGCGATAGGGTCCGCAACGGGATTATCCGCAAAATAATGCGGTTCGAATTTTGGATCTTCTATGGTTGAGAAATTCATCTCCGGCGGCGAAGGCGCCAGTGGGGCCGATGTATCGGATGTTACGCATCCCGGTAAGGTCAAAATACCAAATCCTAAAACAAGTAGTGACTTATATAAATTCTCCTGACCTTTTAAAAAACCGAACGGGGCATAACATAATGTATTCACCGTATCTTTTTTCATACCCCTATCATAGCACAAAAACCCTACTCAGAGCGAGTTTTACGTGCTTTTTGTATGCTGCAATGCATGGGAAAAATATAAAAGCCAAGCAGTAACAAAGGGATAGTAAATTTATGATCGGGAATAAAGGTTTTAGGCTTTAGTCGTAAAAGTAAAATACAGCCCACATAATCGGGATACCAAGTGCACCGACAGTGCCCGCCCACATATAATACGGATTATATACAAGCAACTTATAGCCGAATAAAATGTACAATGCGTCCGCCGTGTATGGCGCAAGGAAGGATAGGCCGATGAAAGTTATAACACTGAAAAACAACAACTTATCGCGAAACTCCGTCCAAAAGTACGACATGATATAAGCCACACCAAATCCAAGAATACCAAGCATCACGGGCTTAATCGAGTTGGTTTGGTCGGAAATAATAAAGGCGGAAGCGCCAACAATTACTGAAAAAACAAGGACATACCATTTTAATGCTTTTAAAAATGCCTCTGACATTTTTTATTCCCCCCTTAGGTTTATATGTTTCAAATCATAGCCTTAAGCGCACAGAAAAGCCAGACAAACTATTTCCCCCCTCCCAAAGTCCCCACCCGCCTGTGGATAAAGATGTGGGTAGAAACCAGCGCTCTGACATGGGTTCGGAATCGGTTGTGAAATTTTAGTTTCGTTATAGGTATCGCATTGATATAAAACACAAATACGCGCAAAACCGATAGCGGGAAAAGCCGTTTCATCCCGCATTTATACCGCCGATTTTATCCGCCGCACGTGGATAAGTGGTGGTGCAAAACGGGTCATGATACGCGGATGATTTCGATTCTTTGCGCCTGAACACCATAAAACAACATCATTATAGAGTTATAACAATGCGATAGGCCGACGCAAAACGGGCCGAATATTTGGGCCTTAAATGCACAATCGGGCCGGATTATCGGGCCCGAGTTAAAGACAAAAACGGCCAAGAACATAAAATAAGGCCCGAATCTCTACGCGTTATATGGGGATGTTATGACGGATTTTCCCGCCCCTGTCATGATCGCAATACCAAAACAATTTTTTTAGATGGGGATTTCTTAAAAAGCAGGCATTTTCAGCGGCGCGGGTTTTCGGCTCCCAGCTCCCTCACGCCCTGCGCGATCCATCCCCCTTTTCATCGTCCCCCTATTTTTGCGCACGCAGCTCGTTCAGAAGATCCTCAATATCGACCCTGTGTTTCGCACGCTCATCGGGAATAAAGTTTTCATCGCGCGTATCGACAAATTTACCGTCCATCACGGGGATGAACAGGCCGACAGGCTCGTTATGGCGTTTCACAATGATCGAGGCAATCTTCCCCGCGCGCAGCCAACGGATATAGCGCGAGATATTATCCTTAAAATCATGGAGTTTGACATGCAAAATGTCGTTCTTACTGATGTACAGCATAGTGTAATGCTCCTTTATAGAGGGTGAATGGTCACAAATTTCGGGTGTTTATGGCGATCAGGATAACACAGCAATAGGAATTTATTCAAGCATACCACAGCACACACATCATAATAAGTTTGACAAGCTCCGCATAACCTGCGCTTAATGCGCCAAGTTTGAGACTACGACGACACGACATGACTTTTAAGAGACGCCCCCTGTTACACAGGCTGGCACATAATTCCCCCCCCTCAAAAAATACTGTTTGATAAACGTTACCGGCAAAAGTGCATTCGTGCATGCTTGTCACTTCAAACAAAAAGTCCGTTGCAAGGTTGCGACGGGCATTAACCGAATTGCTTATATAAGGAGAAATTACATGGCAACCGGAACAGTAAAATGGTTTAACCCAACTAAAGGCTTCGGCTTTATTGAACCCAAAGATGGCGGTAAGGACGTATTCGTTCATATCTCTGCCGTTGAACAATCAGGCATGGGTAGCCTCGACGAAGGACAGGAAATCGAATATGAAGTTCAGTCCGAGCGCGGCAAAGAATCCGCTACTAATCTACGCAAGGCTGCTTAATGACTGCCACAACTACGCGTAAAGCAATACAGGCCGGCGATTACGGGGTGAACACACCACGCAACGACGCGCCCAATAATAAAGATGCGGTCAAAAAAGACCGCCCGGAATTAACCGACGGACGTAAAGTCCTCAGCCTATGGGGCAGTGCCTAAAGCACGCTCTATTATTGATTAAAGAATAACAAAAGCGGCGCACTCATTGATGCGTCGCTTTTTTTGTGCGATATCACAAAAGCAAGAATTTATTCAAGATCAGTTAAATGCAACTGAAATGCATTGGAACTAAAGTATACTTTTTTCCTCTGGCAAATATATTTTTGAACCACTCGCCCATCTTTTCTTTATTGTCAATCAAGGGAAGAGGGAAAGCTTCAGTATAATAATGAAAATTTTTATCATATCGCTTAAAAGCAAGCTTAACTGTTATTATGTCTGAGTGATCCATTCCATAAAAAGAGTTTTGATAAAGCCTTATGTGTAGCTGAGCTTCTATGTAGTTTATTTTTTTAGTGTCTCTCCATGGTCTTTTACGCCCTTCAATAAAAACATTTTCATATTTATCAAAATGATTACGAATGTTGTCCTTAAGCCATTCAAGATCATACATTTTCTGAAACTTAATGTCTGTACTCACCTGCCAATACATAGTTTCTATGCCTTTATCACCAAGACGAGTTGCGCAATCCGCTATTGTTTTGACATCATGCTCTAACTCCTGAAGAAGTAAAGATTCATAAGAAACTGTCGGCTCATTCTCTGAACTGTAAGGCATTTGCATCGGTTCTTCTTCCAGTAGAAGGGAGAATATAGATGTAAAAAACACTGCACAGCAGAAACCTAGAACAAAAAATAAGATATGACTTTTAGAGATACTCATCATGTCCGCCTTTCCGGTTCAACACTCAATTTTTATTAAATCACAAAGCGGAATACGTATTGTCAAAAATATGTAAAAAGTGAAATCAAACCCCCAACTCCTGTTCCTCAAGTGGTTCGTTTTTATTCCGCAAAATATCCAAACGCGTGCCCTGTATCTTATTATTCAAAATACAATATATGACCGCAACGATTGCAGATGTGGCTGTAAATAGCGTTCTAAAATTAAAGTCCCATTTTGAACCCGAGGAATAGTAACCCCGTATTTCAAGAAACCCCATACCAACCAGTTCCGACAAAGGTTCGGCAAAAAACGGGAAAATTATTGATAAAACTATTATTCCGCTGACAATAATTTTAGGGGTTTTTATCTTCTTAAATTCTATAATACATAAGAACGGACAGACCATCGTAAGAAAAAAAGGAAGAGCCGTTATTGGCCCCATAAAAAAAGATTTAAAGGCAACCAAAAAAGTCATACTAAAAAAGAGTGAAGGTTGCGCAATTATTGAGGGAATAGTGATGTAAAAAAATGCTGTTATCATGCTTGCTATCGCACCTATCAAAAAAAGTTGAATCATAATGACAATGTACATTGGCAAAGATAACAGCAATATTTTCAAACCCCCAACTCCGTTTCTTCAAGCGCTTTAATCTCATCCCTTAGACGCGCGGCTTCTTCAAATTCCAGATCCGCGGCGGCGGTATGCATTTGCTTACGCAGCCCCTCAATATGTTTACGCATTTTCTTCGGGTCGTGCATAAATTCCGCGAGCGCAGAGTCATGGAGCGCCGCCCCCTTCTTCCCATCTTTCTGATCATACATATGATCAAACGCGGTGGAGATATTGCGCACAATCGTCGTCGGGGTGATGCCGTGTGCCTCATTATGGGCGATTTGTTTTTCACGCCTGCGCGCGGTTTCGTCAATCGCATATTGCATGCTGTCTGTGATTTTATCGGCGTAGAGGATGGCTTTGCCGTCCACGTTCCGCGCGGCGCGGCCGATCGT
The DNA here is from genome assembly GCA_964015995.1 of uncultured Alphaproteobacteria bacterium. GTDB lineage: Bacteria > Pseudomonadota > Alphaproteobacteria > Micavibrionales > Micavibrionaceae > UBA1672. The sequence goes on along the minus strand of CAXHFH010000002.1, from coordinate 2,097 downwards.
TTGCACCATTGATGTCTTCGATCGCAAGAACCCCTCCTTATCCGCATCCAATATGCACACGCGCTTACATTCGGGGATGTCCAACCCCTCCCGCAATAAATTAATCCCCACCAGAATATCGAACTTTCCGGCGCGGAGATCATTCATGATCTCGATGCGCTCCAACGTGTCGACGTCACTGTGCATATACCGCACCGCGATGCCGTTTTCATTGAGGTATTCCGTGAGCGCCTCTGCCATCTTTTTGGTCAGGGTCGTGACGAGCATACGCCCGCCATCCTTGATGATCTCCCGCGCCTCATGCATCAAATCATCGACCTGATGTTCTGTCGGGCGGATTTCCACGGGCGGGTCGATCAGGCCTGTCGGCCTTACCACCTGCTCTGCCGTGATGCCGCCTGATTGCTCGATCTCCCACTCGTTGGGCGTGGCGGAGACGTAAATGGTTTGCCCGCGTAAGTTATTCCACTCCTCAAACTGGAGGGGGCGGTTATCTCTGGCGGCGGGGAGCCTAAACCCATGCTCCACAAGGATGCTTTTGCGCGCCTTATCGCCGTTATACATCGCGCGGAGCTGCGGGATCATCACATGGCTTTCATCCAGAAACATCAACGCATCATCGGGCAGATATTCAATGAGCGTCGGTGGTGCCTCCCCGATGCCGCGCCCCGTCAGATAGCGCGAGTAATTCTCGATGCCCTTGCAACTGCCCGTCGCGGTCAGCATTTCGATGTCGAACTTGGTGCGCTGTTCCAGACGCTGCGCCTCGAGGAGCTTATTCTCGCGGTTGTAATATTCAAGGCGGTCTTTCAGGTCGACTTTAATCTGCGCGATGGCCTGCTGGATGGTCGGCCCCGGCGTGATGTAGTGCGAATTGGCGAAAACGCGCACGCCCTCTAAATCCTCGAACTTCTCCCCCGTCAGCGGGTCAAACTCGGTGATTTTCTCAAGCTCATCCCCAAACAGGGAAAACCGCCATGCGCGATCTTCAAAGTGGGCAGGAAATATTTCGATGGTGTCGCCGCGCACGCGGAACGTTCCGCGATCAAAGGCGATGTCGTTGCGTGTATATTGAAGCTCCACCAGCTTGGCGATGATGGTCTCGCGCTCTATGGTTTGCCCCTGCGTTAAGGGAAAGGCCATCGCCATGTAATCTTCTTTCGAGCCGATACCGTAGATGCAGGATACGGAGGCCACGATGATACAATCTTTACGCTCGAACAGAGCGCGGGTGGCGGCGTGGCGCATGCGGTCGATCTGCTCGTTGATGGAGCTGTCCTTTTCAATGAACGTATCGGTGCGCGCAACGTAGGCTTCGGGTTGGTAATAATCGTAATAGCTGACGAAATACTCAACGGCGTTGTGCGGGAAAAAGCTTTTGAACTCCGCATAGAGCTGCGCCGCGAGGGTTTTGTTCGGCGCGAGGATAAGCGCAGGGCGTTGAAGCTCCTGAATAATATGCGCCATGGTGAAGGTTTTCCCCGAGCCCGTCACGCCGAGGAGCGTTTGATCTGTCAGCCCATCGCGCGCGCCCTGCACCAATGTTTTAATCGCATTCGGCTGATCCCCCGCGGGTGTGAAATCGGACACAACCTGAAACGCCTCGGATCGGTCAAACTCCGCAGGAATGGCAAATGGACGTTCGTTATTCGGTATCATGGCTTTCATAATGCGTTTATACGCTGTTCATAGATAAAAGAAAATACTGATGCAAGAATTGCTCTAACAGCCATTTTCGACTAATATGGAAATGTAAGTGGGTGTATTTATAATAACAATCGAGTGGGTATGATCAAACTTAGTTTCACGCAAAAAGTCCGTATTATTGACCATCTGTCAGTTCCTGATAACTGGAGCAACATTTTCAACATGTCATTTTTCACCGATGAAAGCCGCAAATGGTCGCGCAAAACGGTGGATGATCTGACCATTTCAACAAGTCCTGACGGCACCAAATGTAAGGTGATGGATGAGAAAAACGGGCGCAGCCTTTCAGTTTCACAACAAGGCGGACGTGTTAAGGTCACGGACGAGCATTAACAATCATTCGTCTTATCCCAAGGCACTGTGAAATCGCGCGGGGATACCGTGTCCGAT
>CAXHFH010000001.1:0-56330 GCA_964015995.1 uncultured Alphaproteobacteria bacterium | reverse complement strand
TCATTGATCGACACACCGTGACCATTGATCAACTTGATGGGGACGTTGTGAAAATTCTGGAAGATATTTCACAAAAACCGAATTACTGGGAAACAGCCACCGTTTTTGAGAAGCAAGAAAGCGCGTGCGGTAACTAGGACTTTAATGGCGCGTCCGGCAGGATTCGAACCTGCGACCCTTGGCTCCGGAAACCAATGCTCTATCCCCTGAGCTACGGACGCTTTTGTAGATTATTTTCGGACTATACGCATAAAAAAAGCGCTCGGCAACCTCTCACCGAACGCTTTTAAAGTCACTTCAAACCTAGGAAACTTAAATTACTCTACTCGCCTAAAAAAAGGTAAAGGATTCCCTCTTTTCAGATTCGTTCTTCAAAAAATTTACTTTTTTGTATGAGATCATTATAAACACAAAAAACACGAAAATGCAAAAAAACCTGAGGCCATTACCATAACCAACCGATTGTTTTTACATAATTAATTGGCACTTAACCATATTTCTGTTGCAACCACGCCTTGGCCTGCGCATCATCTTTCAAATACGCTTCCCAAAATGCAAACGCCCCCTCTATTATCAGGTTTTCGTGCTCCTCACGCTTGGGGTTATTGGCAAGCTTACCGCGTGTGCCGTTGTAAACCATGTGATCCCCATCTTCCAACACTTGCAGATATTGTTCAGGGTGGTCTGCATGCTCACGAATGATCAGGCGGTGCTCATAGCCAAAGCTCTCAAGGGGGGATTGATCATCCGTTCCCGTCATGTGAAACAACGGAATTTCGATTGAGCCATAAAGGTGCTCAGGCAGCGTGTCCGTCATATGTGCGATCGGTACAGGGCTATAGAGGATGCCGCACGACAAGCGATCATCACGCAATGAAACAATCTCTTTATCCTTATTCGGAAACCTCATGCCCGCCATTACCTGCGTGGTCATTGCACCGAACGAATGACCGGACATCCCAATATTGCCCAAATCCATATATTGACCAACATCAGGATTATCAGCGACCCAGCCCTCCAGCTCATCAAGAACAAAAGGTACGTCATGCATACGGTTTAAAGTTGTTTCACGCGGGACTTTAACTTTTCGCAGAATATCCCAAGGATGCTCGTCCTTACCTTCCCACAAACTGCTGTCTGTGCCGCGATGCGTAATGTGCACAATCGTATAGCCCTGCCCCGCCAAGAAACGAGAGATGAACGATGCACCATCACGGTTACCGCCGAACCCATGGCTCCAGATAATGACAGGCATTTTGTCCAGATCATGCCCGTCAGGGTGGTAAATTTTAAAGGGGACTTCGCGGTCATCACGATTCGAATCAATAAACTCCCCGCGCTTTAATAAAACGCGGTATGGTTCCTGTCTGTAGGCCTGATCGGGCGTCCACAAAGACATATATCTATCCTATTTTTTTCGGAAATTATCGAGCGATATAACTTCGCCCGTCTTCTCACCTGATCCGCCACCGCCAGAGCCGTCAGGATCATCGGGGTCATCTTCACCAAGTTCTTGCAATATAAGATCTTCATCTTCTATGGCATCACCCAACGGTTGGAACTGAAGCGCAAAATTCACAGAAGGATCGGCAAAAATGCTAATTGCATTAAGTGGCACGACCAAGCGTTCAGGCACGTTATTGAAAGATAGTGTCACTTCCATGCGCTCATCATTCACCATCAGATCAGAGAATTGATACTGCAAAACAATCGTCATTTCACCGGGGTAACGCTCTCGCAGATAGTCAGGGATTTTAACGCCCGGATAATCCGTAAGGAACGTAATATAAAAATGATGGTCGCCAGGCATTCCACCTGTGCTGTTGTAATTTTCAATCACTTCTTCAACGGCCTTGCGCACCACACCTCTTAGTGCAGTCTCAACCATTTTGTCATAGCGTAAAAAATCTTCTTCATCAGTCATATCTTATATGTCGCAAATATTAGGGGTATAAATCAAGTGGCGTGATCATTATTTCACAACTTTATACAAGCGATGTGACTTAAACGGAACGCACGGGTTTTTCATTTTTCATTTGTTTCCATTCTTCGGAAACAGATATTTGTTGCACAAGCAAGGGTACCAGCAAAACTGTATAAGCCATCAAAACCGGCCACAGGAATTTATGAAAGGCGCTTGCTCTATATGCGCTATCACTGTCCGATTTTTTAACAATTTTTGTATATAAAATGGCGATTGGAATATTCCACGATAGCCCCGTCAAGAAGACAACATTGGGGTCAACCCCTCCTGCCCCGCCGAGTAACCGTGTCAAAACGTACCCCAATATAATTGTCACGCACCACCCAAAAATACAAAGCAAGCCGAAACGCATTACCCTAAACACAGTGCGCGATACGTGCGAAATTTTATGATCACCGTCGCTTTTAGCGTAGGCGTAAATTAAGGCTGCCACTAAAATAAATATTTCACCGCCGATATGAATTTCTCGATCATTAAAAAAGTGATCATACCCCCCGATAAAAATTGAAAGCACCATAACGGTGAAAAACGCATAGAGCTGCCCTTTGTGAACAGAGGATTTAAAATCCGGCTGTGGCAGTTGCGGATTTTTGCTGGTCTTCCAAAGCCACGCATAAGACGACACCAAAAACGCCATCGAACTCATTGCACAAAGCAAATATAAAAGCGTTGGCAATGTTTGTTCCGGTGATTCCATTGATATGCTCAAGAATAAGAATAAAAATGCCTGCACTTCTGTTGCGAGGTAGCAGGCACACCCCACCTGACTAACGTTAATTAATCAGGGATTCGATTGTAGCGTCGCTACTACCCAATTAGGCAGCGATACGACCTTCACCAGCAACAACAGAGTTGTCGTTAGCGGCTACGAACGCAAAGTTATCGTTTGCATTTATAAAATTAGCCCGATAACGGCGGATACAATGCCGGACACCGTTAATATACCTTTACTGCGCGCGTCGATCCTATTTCGGCCCCGCCGCATAAGACCAGTCAAACCAATCTTAAGTGGTGGAGCCGCCGGGTACCGCCCCCGGGTCCGCAACGTTTATTCCGTACAAACGTGTAATGTCATAGCTAGCAAGCTAGCCCCTCTATTATAGAACACATCCGTTACTAAATTCCAGTCTTATCCACCGAGCGTTTTTAAATAGATATTTTGACGCACAGCCCTCAATTGATTATGTTAAGTTAATTTTTAACCGTATCGGAGACGGACATGAAATTAATAGATCGAATCGGTGATTTTTTAGGAACATCAGACTATGCAAAAGATCGGCGCCTTGCCAAAGATTTTTTGGGCGTTAGCTTAGACCGCGAAACATACGAATCTGTCCGTGACAACGCAGAATTCGGCACCCTCAACCAAAATTTTGGCAACCGTGCGCGTGCGTACAGACACAGAAAAACACCGGGGGAGCGCATGCAGCTCGATATCTCAAAACAGATATTGTCACACATGACACGCGCCGGCGTTACCTTTGATTTAGACAGCGAGGAAAACCAAGAGGCCGCAAGCATTTTATCACGCGCCGTTGTGTTCAGCGCCATTAATGATAAGATAATCTTGAAATTTGGCGCTCCCTACGACGGGCACGCAACCATCAGCGAAAAACAGCAGCATTATAAAGAAAAATTCCCGGAAGCGACAGACACACCTTTAGTTGCGTAGCAAAACCAAAGCACGATATAATCAGATCATGAGCATTACAACTTTATACAATACTGAAAAAAGCCTAAAGAACTTCAGTGATGCACTGGAATACACGCGGGGACTAAACCCACTTGCCGCGGACATTGCCATGCATATGAAGGCCGGCGATGATTCCTTTGGTATTGTTGAACAGTTTGCCAACAACGTATCGAAGCCCATTTTCGAAGTAATTTCAACACAACAAGGCCTAGACGCCGCCAAGAAAAAATATGATGACGCGGTCGAAAACCTGCCCGATCAGGCACAAAAAACAATAATGACTGTTTTATTCAGCGCCCCTGAAAAAATCCGCCATAACGCCATGGATATGCTGACGCATTGCTTAGAACATAGCGATATCGACACACAAACAGATTTCCTGATCAGCGCGCCTTTTGACCACGGCCTCATTGAAAACGGGCGTGTTGATTTAGACGAATCAAGAAAGATGATCGCCGCAAGTACGCCCGAAGCACAAGCTTACATTCTTGGAGCCTGCACCCAAGAGGCGACAACAAATCTTGGCCTATATGCCTTTAATGTGCGTGTACCACAGTCTAATACGGCGATGGCGATGATGCGCGACCCCAGTGATGCCGTTATCCCCTTTGATCAAATTGAAAATGATCTTGTACGCGCCTATTGCGAGGATCATGAGAAGCAAATTCGCAATAGCGTTGAAATGTTAGATCCTGACCTATCAAAAGAGATTCTGGATAAACTAGAAAAAGTGTATGCAGAGCATAATCTGCCTTTTGACCGTGATGCAGAGAACAATAGGCGATCACAGGAATTTAGGGATCATATTGCGGGTATGACGCGTAATGATTATTGGGAGATATTCAAAGGGCATGCACAGGTCATTCAGGTCATATTAGAACATCAAGCCGGACTTGACTTAAAGCCGAACGCAAAAGATACGCACGAGCACGACTAACGAAAACAGTCCCCGCTATAGATCGTGCCCACCAAGACGTCCAAGAATATTACGAAACACACCATCAGGGTCAGGTATATTCGCATAACCATCCCCCGGAGTGATCACGCGCGGCGTGCCGATAACTTCAATAAAATCAATCGCTTCAGGCTGTAATCCGTGATCAATAATCTGATCTACGATTTCTTCCGGCTCAAGACGGTATACAGCCAAATCAGAACATAATTCTTTTGCAACTTCTAATGCGTTTTTCTCCGCATTGTGACAAATATTATATCCGGCATATTGATCTGAATGACTTTCCCAAACACCAGAGCTTTCATTTTTCACCGCAGCCAAAAATCCGGTTTCTTTGCTGCCGACAACAACATAAGACTGCTCATCATTGGTAATGGTGGTTTTGGCGATATCATGCGCCAGATCCGTGTAAGCTTGTGGCGCAGGGCAATATCCGTGAACAAGAAAATCACCATATTCGGTTTTACGCCTCGCGTCCTCTTCAACCGGAACCAAAGACGCTCCCGGATACATAACGGCCTCTAATATATCATCAGAATCAAGCTCATACACACTGAGATGTCGCATAACTGCGGCGTCGGTTAACTCTTCACTGACAAGCTGCATCGCCAAAATCTGTCGCGCATTATCCTCGCTCCAACCAAGCTCCATGCCGCGCTTACCTATCCATTGCCCATTAGGCACTGATGTATCCTTTTGCGCCTTTAGCCAACCTGTCGCAGAATCACCAACAGATAAAGTTGAGACCTCTCCTTGCGTTTCGACCTTTGCGCGCTGCGCCAACTCTTTTGCGTAACGTGTTACGTTTTCAGGCGCGGGCATTTGAATGGCAAAATTAATGGTACGCTGCTCCGGAAACCCGGCCCCCGCAACAATCATTTTATTGAAATCTGTATTTTCCATCTACCGCGATGCTCCCGCCTGACGCTTTTACGTATTTAATTGTTTTGTTAAATCACTCCCTAATGTTGTAAATCACGCAGTATTATTACGTCAAATACTACTTTCGGGGAGTAATCATTCAAAACCGTGAATTGCCCCTTACCCTGTATATTCCTTTTCTTTATAATCACCCAAAGAATCATAAAAAGGACTTTGTCATGAAGCAATATCTGGACCTTATGCGCCATGTATTAGAAAACGGCGCGATAAAAGAAGACCGCACCGGCACGGGCACGCGCTCGGTTTTTGGGCATCAGATGCGCTTTGATTTATCGGAAGGGTTTCCGCTTGTCACGACAAAAAAATGTCATCTGCGCTCCATCATCCACGAGCTCCTCTGGTTTCTAAAAGGTGACACAAACATCAATTATCTCACCGAAAATGGTGTGAAAATATGGGATGAATGGGCCGATGAAAATGGCGATCTTGGCCCCGTATATGGACATCAATGGCGCAGCTGGGGGTCAGCCGACGGTCATAAAATTGACCAGATCACAAACGTGGTTGATCGCATTAAAACCAACCCCGATGACCGCCGCATGATTGTATGTTCATGGAATGTCGGTGAAATCGGGAAAATGGCACTTCCGCCTTGTCATTGTTTTTTCCAATTTTACGTGGCGGATGGAAAGCTCTCCTGCCAACTCTACCAACGCAGCGCAGATATATTTCTGGGCGTGCCGTTTAACATCGCCTCTTACGCCTTACTCACCATGATGGTGGCGCAGGTCACGGGATTAAAACCGGGTGAATTTATTCATACTTTGGGGGATGCACATTTATACTCGAATCATATCGAGCAAACCGAGCTTCAACTGTCCCGCAGCCCGCATAAACTGCCGGAAATGCACCTTAATCCGCATGTCAGTAATATCTTTGATTTCAAGTTCGAAGATTTTGAATTGGTAGGATACGAAGCGCACCCACACATCAAAGCCCCCGTTGCCGTTTAAAAACGCGATAATTATTTGCCAAATATGTCCTTTCTCGTCTATTATAGTGACTTGGTGATAAAGCGAGAAAAAAATGGCCGGACCAGGCGACATTATTAATTCATCTGAAGACCCATATATCAGTGGCGTCAAAGAGACTGCTGGCGATATTCCCGTTGCCTTTATCGACCCGAACACATTCGAAGGCCTGAACATTGATTTACCCAATGGTCAGTACGCCGTGCCCGATGATATCACAGATGCGCATATTCAGATGTTCAAGGATGCCCTTGATGAAAATGCCCCGGGTTTTAGTGATAGCCTTAATCCTGATACATTAAAGGCCGCAACTTTACAGGCTATCAATGACGGACCGCGCGCCTTTACATTTGATTATAACGACCAACGATATTGTGTGGTTAACGGCTTTCACGACAGTATTTCCGCGAAAGAAGATATCCTGCCGCTGATCGCACACGAATCGTTAGAAAATTTAGGGACAATCCCTGGCAATGATGCCGAATGGATGCACCTGTTCGGCCGTCACGAAGGCTCAACCTGTGATGATCCCGCGAAACCTGACTTTCAAAATGAAGACGAACGCGTTTTATTTGAATTACAGGGCGAGACAAAAAATGACCGCGTTGCACTTAACGATCCTGATGGGCATATATCCCCCGATGTGATTGAAACATATATAGATGCAAGAGGCCTAGTCGCCGGTGATGAGAATGATGATTTCGATCACGCAAATGGCATCTTTTTGGATTCACCGGAATCAGGGACACCAACACAAGAACACGTTGAGGCGGCACGCTCTGTAGTGCCTGCCATGGTTCAGGGCGTTGCGCATGAACTTCGCATCGATGAAGATTCGGCGCGCCAATTACGCGAAGATAACCCTGAAATGTTTACGGGTGTGGTTCAAGATTTGCTCGATAGGAATTATTTTGATACGGATACGACGGGACAACCGAACGAGCATGTTCAGACCTATATCCAAGATTATGTTGATGCATACCGCGATCAAGTCCTCGATGAAGATCATAGTAGCCTATCACCAATGAACGACATCATTCAGCATGGACAAATTTTCTATGACGATTCTTCGCCCAAGTCTGTTGGTGACGGCGCACCCATTGTTGTAACAGATCTTACCCAAAGCCAGATGCAACTAGGCCAAGACGGCGCAGGCGATTATTTTGCCAAAATTGCCGACCCCGCATTAGCCCAAGACCGCATGAACATGATGGCCAGTATGGACAACACATCGGAACAAGACTTCACACTCAACACTGGCGCGCGCCTAGGATAACTCTTAGCCCTCCTCTGCTTTAACTTGCAATAACACCAGAATCAGTGTGTTAATTTTCTATGACTGATAAAATAAAAACATCCATCATTGTGGCTATGTCCGAAAATCATTGTATTGGTAAAAACAACCAAATGCCGTGGCATATTTCTGATGACCTCAAACGATTCAAATCCCTGACAATGGATCATCCCGTAATCATGGGACGTAAAACATTTGAATCAATTTTAGGATATTTGAACAAACCCCTGCCCGGACGCACCAACATTGTGATCAGTCGTTCTGATTATGAAACAGATCATGACGTTCATATCTACAACACCCTAGAAGCTGCGATCATCGAAGCCGAACATATCGCCACGAAAAATGACCTTAAAGAGTTTTTTATCATTGGTGGCGCGCAAATCTATACACAAAGCCTGGCTTTCGCCGATCGCCTGCACATCACAAAAGTTCATAAATCCGTGGAAGGCGATGCGTTTTTTCCATTATTCGATGAGCATGAATGGCAAGAAACAGGCCGCGAAGATCATCTCGATCATGATCCGCCATACAGTTTTATCACGTTAGATCGTCAATAATTTTCTGCACAATATCATTCATACTCTTGGCGCTACTGACCTCACCTTCAGACAGCACAATCGGTGTGCCCGCATCTGAGTGTTCGCGTACGTCTTTTGATAATGGCACCGCCCCGAGGAATGGAATCCCTAAGGTTTTGGCTTCATCTTCCGCACCGCCATGACCAAATATATGCTCTTCATGACCACAGTTAGAACATATATGCGTGCTCATATTCTCAACCAATCCCAACACAGGCACGCCCGTTTTTTCGAACATCTCAACCGCACGGCGCGCATCAATCAAGGCGATATCTTGCGGCGTAGAAATAATCACCGCACCAGACACACGCACCTTTTGTGCAAGTGTAAGCTGCACATCTCCGGTGCCGGGTGGGAGGTCGATGACAAGATAATCAAGCGGACCATCTTGTGTGCCCCACGCAACATCGCGGAGCATCTGGTAAAAGGCCGTTTGCACCATCGGCCCACGCCATACAAGCGCCTTGGTACTGTCGGCGATAAAGCCAATCGACATAATTTTAAGGCCATGCTTCTCCGCAGGAATCATTTGCTTTTGATCATTCAATGTCGGCTTGTAGGCTTCATCCCCCATCATGACAGGCTGCGACGGCCCATAGATATCTGCATCCAGTAGCCCCACTTTTTTGCCATACTTATTTGCAAGGCTGGCCGCGATATTAGCAGAAATAGTCGACTTCCCCACGCCGCCCTTACCTGACGCCACCACAATAATATGTTTGGCCGGTACATCCACGGGTGGATTTTTATTCATGCCATGTGGATCGGGCATGCGTCGCCCTTGGTTCTGATTTGCCTCTGTTGATGGTTCTTGTTCAGCCGTTAAAATAGCCGTAACCTTTTTAACACCCTTTATTTTAGACACTGTTTGCTCAACTGCCTGACGCATGTCTTCCATCGCACTGCCTTGCGCGGGATCAACCTCTATGGGAATAATGACATTCCCTTTACCATCAATCTGCAATCCGGACAGCTTTTTAACATCAACAATCCCCTTGAGCGATTGCATTATATTGTCGTGTAAAGATTGATTATTATTTTTGCGCATAACATTGCCTATTTTAGGGTGGTAAGACTTGCTTTCCGTTAGAAAAGAGATATTGTTACTCCGTACCAAACGTCAACAAGAAAATGGATATTTTATGTCTCAGGATAACGATTCAGGCAAAAAAAGAGGTAACCCGTGGGGAAATACTTCTGGCAATAATGGCGATGGACGCAAAGGCCGTGATAATCCATGGGGTGGCTCTGGCGGCGGTGGAAACCGTGGTGGTGGCGGTCGTGGGAACGACCCGAAAGATTTTGATGACATTATCAAAAACGCACAAGATGGCTTGCGCGATATTCTACCCGGTAACATGAATGGCGGATTTGCCATTATTTTGCTTATTGGCATTATTATTCTGCTCTGGCTCGCCAGTGGTTTTCATATCGTAAACCCCGGTGAACACGGCGTTATACAAAGATTCGGCGCATTATCAAGAACACAAGATGCAGAAGGTCTGGGATATCACTTCCCCGCACCGATCGAAACAATCACAAAACTCAATGTAAACCAACAACGCAGCATGACCATTGGCTATACGGAATCAGCTCCGTATAAACGCGGGAGCAGCACATCTGTTAAACAAGTCGTGCATGATGAAAGCTTGATGTTGACGTCTGACCGCAATATCGTTGATTTACAAATGGCCTTACAGTGGGACATTAAATCCGCCGAAGATTTCCTTTTTGAAATTCAGGATCAGGAAAACACGATTAAGAAAGTTGCCGAAAGCGCCATTCGCGAAGTTGTTGGACAAACGGACATGTTTCCGATTATCACAACCGGCAGAACACAAATCGAAGCCAAGGTTAAAGAAATCATCCAGTCGAACCTTGATGAATATAATTCAGGCGTAAACATCAAACAGGTTTTGATTCAAAAGGCAGAAGTGCACCCAGATGTTCAACAGGCATTCCAAGATGTTCAGTCTGCACGACAAGATGCCGAAGATACTGAAAACATTGCCCGTGCCTATAGAGAGCAAATTCTTCCCGAAGCACGTGGTAGAGCCATTAAACTTCTTCAAGAAGCAGAGGCATACAAACAGTCCAAAATTGCACAATCCACTGGTGATGCAGATCGTTTCCGTTCAATCTATCAAGCCTACTTGAGTGGAAAAGATGTAACCAAAGAACGTATTTACATCGAAACCATGGAAGACGTTCTAAGCAACGCCGAGAAAATTATTATGGACGGCAATGGCAACGGTAGTGGTGTTGTCCCCTACCTGCCCTTAAATGAACTCAATAAAAAGACACAAAGATAAAGGAACGAACACATGAATATTAAAGCAGTCTCTTTATTTATTGTTATAGCAGCCGCACTCATTATCGGCTCTCAAAGCTTTTTCACTGTCGATCAACGTGAACAAGCGATTGTCCTACAACTTGGTCAACCAAAAGGTGAACCAAGAGGCCCGGGACTACATTTCAAAATGCCGTTTGTACAAGACGTACGCTATTTCGACAGCCGCGTTTTATCCATCGATCCGCAAGCTGAGCCTGTCGTTATATCTAGCTCTCACGTGGAGCGTGCAGTTAAAAAAGATCAGGAAACATCAGAAGATGGTGAAGAAAGTGTAGATGAAGGCCCAAGCATTGAAAATGTCAGTGGTGAGCCTATCATCGTCGATACTTTCGCACGTTATAAAATCACACAACCCCTACAGTTCTTAAAAACGCTTGTGACAATCCGTAACGCTAATTCACGTATCGAAAGCATTTTGAATGGTTCGACCCGCGCTGTGCTTGGTGAAACAACATTGAGCGAAATTTTGTCAGAAGAGCGCACAGAGATCATGGCTAAGATTCGTGAGCGCGTGAACAAGAAAATTCAAGATGACCAATTAGGTATCGAAATTGTCGATGTCCGCATTGTACGTGCTGATCTTACAGATGAATTGCGTGCATCAACTGTACGCCAGATGAAATCACAATTGAACGAGCGTGCAACCGAACGCCGTTCAAAAGGTGGTGAGCGTGCGCTCGAAATCAGGTCTACAGCGGAAAAGGAAAAAACAATCCTTCTGGCTGAAGCCATGCGTGACGCAGAGATCCTTAAAGGGGAAGGCGATAAAGAAGCCATACGTATATATGCCAAGGCATTTAATGTTGATCAGGAATTTTATTCCTTCATCCGTTCTATGGAAGCCTATAAAAAGACGATGGCCAATCCTGAAACGCGTTTAATTCTTTCGCCTGACAGTGCGTTTTTTAAACATTTCAAAGACTAGTAAAAAACTAAAAAGAGGAGCATTTTACCATGCGAATTGCTTATGTAACTTTGGCATTTTGCCTTTCATTGACTTTACTTATCTCTGATACGACACCGGCACTTTCGAAATCTCCTGCACCCGAAGCTAGCGTGCACATGATCCCCGCCAGTTTCGCAGATTTGGCCGCACGCCTCTCTCCTGCTGTGGTGAACATCTCATCCACACAAAAAACAACCGTGCCACAGGATTTTCCGGAGATGCCTGAATTTCCTGAAGGCTCCCCTTTCAAAGATTTCTTTGAAGATTTTAACCGCAGACGCGGCGGTGGCATGCCTTCTATCCCCGCATCATCACTCGGATCCGGCTTTATCATTGATGCACAAAACGGGTACATCATAACCAATAATCACGTTGTGCGTGATGCTGAAGACATCCGCGTGACTTTTGTTGATGATGTGACCGTTGATGCAAAACTAATCGGCACGGATGAGAAAACAGATATTGCCGTTCTTCAGGTTGACGCAACAGCCATCAAACTAACCGCAGTCACTTTCGGGGACAGTAACGTTTTACGTGTTGGTGACTGGACACTTGCGATTGGTAACCCGTTCGGATTGGGCGGTACAGTAACCGCAGGTATCGTTTCAGCGCGTGCCCGCGATATTAACACTGGCCCTTATGACGATTATTTACAAACTGACGCATCCATTAACCGCGGTAACTCTGGTGGTCCATTGTTTAATATGAACGGCGAAGTCATCGGTATCAACACCGCAATTTTCAGCCCCACAGGTGGTTCTGTTGGAATTGGTTTTGCCATTCCATCCGCCTTAGCCGGACCTGTCATTCACCAAATCATCAAATACGGTAAAACACGTCGCGGCTGGCTTGGTGTACGCATCCAAACAGTGACCGATGAAATCGCGGAAAGCCTTGGCTTAGAAGATGCACGCGGCGCATTGGTGGCTAGCATCAATGAGCACGGCCCATCCAAGGCAGCGGGTCTACAAGCTGGTGATATTATCCTAGAGATTGACAGCCAAGGCATTAAAGAAATGAAAATGCTACCGCGCATTGTTGCGGAACATGAAATTGGCAGCAAAGCCTCAGTAAAATACTGGCGCGATGGTAAAGAACATATGACCGAAGTTGTGATTGGCGAATTGGAAAAGGCGGAGGAAGAAGGTCTTCTCAAAACAACGCCAAAGTCACAAGGCACGGGCGTCGATGTTGATGCTGTGGGCTTCACACTAAAACCACTCGATAATCCATTGCGTGATGAGTATGGCATCCCAAATTCTATTAACGGCGTCCTAATCAGTAAGGTTGATCCTATGGCTGAAGCGGGCAAAAAAGGATTACAGGAAGGCAATGTGATCGTTGAGATTAATCAACAAACCGTTTCAGAGCCTCAAGAAGTGGTTGATGTTATTGATAAGGCACAAAAGAACGGTCGTAAATCTGTTCTATTACTTGTGAATGATGCAGGTAACGTCAGGTTTGTTGCCTTACGCCTATAAATCAAGACAATCTGTTATAAGTTTTCAAAGGAAGCTCTCATAGTAATGTGGAGCTTCTTTTTTTCTTTTCCAATCTTCGTTCACGCGCAAAAAGAAAAATACCTGCACCCACAATAATACTGGATCCTAATATTTTAAATCCGTCAGGCACATGGCCGAACAGAAAATACCCAAACCCCAAGGCAAATATAATTTGAACATATTGGTATGGCGCGAGGACAGACGCCGGCGCCAAGGTAAAGCTGTAGGCAATCATTAGCATTGCCGCACCATAGGCCGCCCCCATAATCGCCATATACGCATAAAAACGCACAGGGAAATCAAAGGCGACCTGTCCGCCTTGATAAACCAGAAGACCGATTATTAAACACACAAACGGCCAGAATGCGAATGGAAGTAACCCATGGGAACGCCCAATAAAACGCGCAAGAATACTGGATGATGAGAATGTAAAAACACAAACAAAGGCGTAAAGATAAGCTGGATTAAGCTCTTGAAATCCCGGACGAAAGGCTACGAACGCACCGAAAAAACCGCACAGGATGGATAGGATTCTAAATTTCCCGATCGTCTCCTTAAAAAAAACAGCGCCCATTAAAGTTACAAAAAATGGCGTTAAGAAAAAGATCGTATAAGCATCAACAATAGGAATGCGGCTAATCGCCATCAGGGAAAAGCTCGTATTCGTAGCAATCAATACACCGCGTAAAAATTGTAACTTGATTGTCTGTGCATTGAATAATCTGCTCACGCCTCCCTGAAACGGTGTCGCCATAAGTATAATGACAATGCCGAATATCGCTTGCCAGAGAAGAATATCCGGTACATCAAAATCCAGTGCCATATATTTTCGCAAACCATCACTGATTGAGAAGCATGCAAACGCCATAATAGAGAGCATAATCGCTTTGCCTGTATGATCTTCATGCACCGACATACGAAATCTTTCTTCTCTTTTTAAGATCTATGTGATTATAATCCGCGCATTATGGCACAGGATAACGACAAGCAAACAATACACATTATTGCCGGCCCCACGGCAAGCGGAAAGTCCGCAAAAGCGCTTGAGCTTGCCGAGACGCTTGATGGTGTGATTATCAACTGTGACTCTATGCAAATATATGACGGCCTACATATATTAACCGCGCAGCCACCTGAAAATGATCTTAAACAAGCCCCTCACCTCCTATACAGCCATTTACACCCGAATGAAGCATGTTCTGCAGGCAACTGGCGTGAATTGGTTGAGCCCGTCATACATGATGTTCTGGAGCAAAATAAAACACCCATTATTGTCGGCGGATCGGGGCTGTACATTAAGGCACTCACAGACGGCTTATCGCCCATGCCTGATATTCCGCAAGATGTCCGTGATGCGACAATGGCCTTACATCAAAAACTCGGCAATCCAGCCTTTCATGCCGAGTTAGAAAAACGCGACCCCGTCATGGCTGAACGCTTTCACCCATTCCATACGGCGCGCCTTGTCAGGGCATGGGAAGTTCTGGAAGCAACAGGGAAGAGCTTGTCCGAATGGCAAAACCTTTCACGCATAGGCCCGCCAGAGTATTGGGATTTTCAAATAGATGTGATTATACCGGATCGCCCTGTCCTGCATCAGCGTTGTAATGATCGTTTTCTTTGGATGCTGGATAACGGCGCACTTGAAGAAACCGAAGCCTTCGCCAAGCGCGTTGAGGATGGTGATGTACACCACAATGTGCCACTGTTAAAGGCGCTCGGCTACCGGGAAATGCTATCCTTTATAAAAGGTGAAATGACAAAAAACGAAGCTATTGAAAAAGCGCAGGCACGAACACGGCGATATGCCAAACAACAAGTGACGTGGTTTAGAAACCAGATTTCTGCACAGGTGCAGAATTAGACGCTAAATCAAACCACGGACTTTCAAACGATTTAGCCCCGATTTGAATATAAGAACTGTAATATTTATAAACGACAACCCTTACACGAAATGCAGTAATCTCAATTTCCTCTGCACTACGCATTCTTGCGGTCTTATTGAGTTTCGTTTCTAATCGAGCAAGATAATTTTTTATATTATCCTTTTTACGCAAACATTCCCCTGCGGTTATGTTCCCTTTTTTGATATTCGCAGAAGGCATCCCGGGACTGCCCGGCTGTGCTTTCTTTAAAGTGACAACTTCGCCAGCGGACGTTTTATATGTGATGTGAAAAACATAATTATCCAGAAAACCAGTGTTTTGGCCAAACCCTAAACCATCGTAAAATGCCATGCTGTTGTTGGTCGGGTTGCACAAGCTAACTGTCAATTCATTTTGGTAATTAAACTGCATAGAAAAATGCTTGATGCTGTAAGCACTCTGCCAATAGGCTAAGTAAGCAATAAATAAAAAACAGATATATATACCGATGAAAACATGAATCTTTTTCATATTTCAAACCTTTTGACCACACATACTGTGCATCAACATACTATCAATTACTAAAAAAAACCAACTACACTTATAATCATGTCAAGAAAGCTGTGAAAAAAGTAAGAATCGATTCTCTTTTTGCCTTTTATTTTTGTTCCGACTCATATAGAAATACGATCTACTTCCGTAAATTTTATAACCATGACCGCTCACAAAGTTATGCACATTTTGTGGATAAGACTCGTGCGCGCAGGGTTTCAAATGCTTTTGATACGAACACTCTGTTTATAAGTTAAGGTATTGAAATATATAAAAAAAATTTAAAAAAACACTTGATCAGACGGAAGAATCGTCGCATATTCAAATCATTCAAGGATACATTCCTTAAATAAGTGGGTTTACCCACAAATGAGTAGCCAGATTTCGTACATAGCGTGGCTAACACTACTTCGGTTTTGTTTGACGGTTATGGGAGTGATCAGGAAGGTTACTTAAGAAGGTTAAGTCTAACTGTATTTTGGGCCTTTAGGTCTGCCCTTCGGGAGCGCCTAATTTTTCGGGATACGTACCAGAGTGGTTAAACATTTTGGTCTGTTTGATAGTTGGAAGACGCAGCAGATAGGACGAAGGATGGAAGTTGATCACGATGGTTGCTTCCCTTGAGGATAAAACCTCACGAAGCCTCTATCCACACCTTCATCTTTGTATCTGTCAAAGGATATGAACAAAAGCTTCTCTAGGGCAACCTAGAGGAGCTTTTTTGTTTTGGTTATACTCCTAAAGCATGGGGTTTCTGTAACCACTTGATCTGTACTCTTCTGTCATTTCCCCCAGAAATAAAACTAAATAGTCTCCGATGCTTTTACATGGAATAAAAATTAAGTCACCTTCCCAGTGCCCATCAGAAGATTTGTAAATATTCAACTCTTCAAAAGAATAATCACACAACATACAAATCTCATCCATAATTCTCCACGCTATTACTTCGCCATTGGTACACTTACCTAAAAGCTCTAAATAGATTTTATCGTTAAGCCAACTGCGTCCATGTCTGATTTGGAGCATTTCTGAAAAATAATGCCTCTTAATTATATCATCAGCATATTCATACTGCTCAATATCAGGACTTATGGATTTTGATATCTCATCTAATCTTTTTAATCTTTCTAGAAACCGTTTTTTGTATGAGCCAATCAAATCATCCTTATCTAGTTGATAATGATCAATTCTAAAGGTTGGCTTTCTTTCAGGCTCTTCTAATACTTCAGCGGCGACACTAAGCACCCCCTGCAGCTTATGTAGTCTTTCTTTGTCTATCATGATAAAATCGCGTAATTCGCGCAAGCTGTGATGTGAACGCCCTTTATACCACACAAAATTCCTTGCACAAAATTTCTCTGTGCGTTACGGTTTCAGCATGAATAAGATTTTTAACATTGTTAACGTTGCGGTTCTCCTGCTAGTCGTCCTAGTCGGTGGAAGGGTGCTGCATGCGTGAATAATACGCAAATCTTCAAAAAGCAGCGCCCCACACTAAATGGGGCGCTTTTTTTATGCGTAAAAATAAGAGAAACACTAAACAAAACCACAAGAATGCGTTAGATTACGAACCCGAAGAATAGGAATGAAAGCAATGAGCAGCACAAAAGCAAAAAAGAGCGAAACAATTATCGCAAAAATAAAGCCATCAAAAAAGCCAAAGACACAGGAAATGACCGGCGCAGAAATGGTCATTAAAGCCCTTCAGGAGCAAGGTGTCGATACTATTTTTGGTTATCCGGGTGGTGCTGTTCTGCCGATTTATGATGAAATTTTTAAACAAAATAAAATCAAACATGTTCTGGTTCGCCAAGAAGGTGGCGCGCTTCATGCGGCAGAAGGATATGCACGATCAACGGGTAAAGTTGGCTGTGCGCTTGTGACGTCGGGGCCAGGCGCAACAAATGCCGTGACCGGTTTGGCTGATGCGATGCTTGATTCTATCCCTCTGGTCTGTATCACAGGGCAAGTACCCACATTCTTGATTGGGACAGACGCCTTCCAAGAGGCTGATACCATCGGTATCACGCGCCCTTGTACAAAACATAACTTTCTTGTGAAAGATCCTAATGATTTGGCAAGTGCCGTACACGAATCTTTCCACGTTGCGCGCTCCGGAAGACCCGGTCCTGTTGTGATTGATATTCCGAAAGACATTCAATTCGCTAAAGGTACGTATGTCGATAAAAATCACGCACAAATGCACAGTCATTATAACCCCGAGACTGAGCCACATATCGAAGATATAGAAGAAGCCGTCGCTTTAATGGCAAGTGCGAAACAACCAGTATTTTATACAGGTGGTGGCATTATTAATGCCGGCCCCGAAGCAAGTGAACTTTTACGTGAGTTGGTTGAATTAACCGGCTTCCCTATTACATCTACCCTTATGGGTTTGGGCGCGTTCCCTGCTCGTGATGATAAATGGTTAGGCATGCTTGGCATGCATGGCACATACGAAGCCAACTTGGCGATGCATGATTGTGATGTGATGATTTGTATTGGCGCACGTTTTGATGACCGTATCACCGGACGCACCGATAAATTCTCGCCCAATTCCAAGAAAATTCACGTGGATATTGACGCGAGCTCTATTAATAAAAATATTCCCGTTGATATCCCAATTGTAGCAGATGCAACAAAAGCCCTGCAGGCCATGGTCAATGTTTGGAAAAAGAAAGGCTACAAGGCGGATCAAGCCGCTATGACGGATTGGTGGACACAAATTGGAAAATGGCGCGCAAAAAATTGCCTTGCCTATAAAAAAGACAAAAAAATCATTAAGCCACAATACGCGTTGGAGCGTTTGCGCCATTACATCGAAAAAGATGAGCGTGACACCTATATCACCACAGAGGTCGGCCAACACCAAATGTGGGCGGCGCAATTCCTTCCCTTTAATGAGCCGAACAGGTGGATGACGTCTGGTGGCCTTGGTACGATGGGTTACGGCTTACCAGCCGCAGTCGGCGCGCAAATGGCACACAAAGACGCACTTGTTGTCGATGTTGCGGGCGAAGCCTCTATCTTGATGAATATTCAGGAAATGAGTACCGCCGTTCAATATCATCTGCCCGTGAAAATATTCATTTTGAATAATCAGTGGATGGGTATGGTACGCCAATGGCAAGAGCTTTTACATGGTGAGCGCTATTCCGAGAGCTATACTGAGAGTTTGCCTGACTTCGTTGCCTTGGCAGAAGCTTATGGCGGAAAAGGTTTACGCGCAGAAACAGTGGATCAGTTGGATGGCGTGATTGAAGAAATGCTTGCCACGGATTGTGTAACTATCGTGGATGTTCGCGTTGATCAAAAGGAAAATTGCTTCCCTATGATTCCATCAGGCAAGGCGCATAACGAAATGATTTTATCACCAGATGCAGCTGCTTTTGATAAAAGCCTAGTTTAAAAATGAGAATCGTTTTCGACCCACGAAACAGCGTTGAAGCACATATAGTGTCGCATCTGCTGGAACAGGTTGGAATTCAAACGATGATTAGTGGTGATTATTTATCTGGTGCGCGCGGCGAAATGCTGGCGGAAGATCAAACGCGTGTATGGGTTGTCTATGATGAGGACGAAGAACAAGCAAAAGCATTGATTAAAGAATGGAATAGTTCAGAGGAACAAAAACAATGACCAAAGAAGAGAAATTTTTACCTTATTTATCTGCTGTGGCGTTGATTTTTATCGTATTGTCTCTCATGCCATGGGCAATGAGTTTTCTAACTTATGCGATCAATGTTGATATTGCATTTCTAACCTTATCAGCGGAGCGCCTACTTTCCGGCGAGGCCATGAGTGAGGCCTATTACGATACGAACCTACCCTTAAGTATAATCGTGCAAATACCGCCTGTCTTACTGTCATCCACACTAGATATTCCACTTTATTACGCAACATCCATTTATGTCTTTATTCTCTTGGGGTTATCTTTATTTTCTACCAATTTACTGCTTAAGAAATTTGATGATTTAAGCATCGAACAGCGCGTAATAATACTCAGTGTCTTTTTGGTTATGAATACAATTAAACCTGGTTATGATTTTGGTCAGAAAGACCACATATTAGGCCTTGCCTTATTCCCTTTAGTACTCGCACAGATATTGATTACGAAACGAATTGAATTTAATAAAATTTTAAAAATCAGCGTCTTATTAGCCGGCGCCTTTCTCATTCTTTTAAAGCCACATTACGGCGTTGTGCCTGCCGCCATCTTCTTACATAGAATGATTTACCAGAAACGCTTTGCCGTTTTTCTAGATATCGACTTCATCTGTCTGGCCGGTATGGCCATCGGGTATGTATGTACCATATTCATATTATTCCCTGATTTTATTGCGGTTATTTTACCCGACATTCTTCAATATTATGCCTCTGACATCTCGCCTAATGTGGTTCAAATCGGGATCATTTTAATGGTTCAGGCTATCGTACCTTTGGCCGTATGCCAGATCTTTTTAAAGAAGGCCCATCCTCTTATATCTGTTTTTTCCATGGTCGCTGTTTTGACCTTTATCCCCTTTATATTACAGGGTAAAGGTTGGGCCTATCACGCTATCCCTGCGAATGTTTTCTTTTACTGCTCTGCCGGATTGTTCATTGCATACCTTATTAGCTTTACGATGGACGCCTTAAAAATAGACGGCCTCAAAAAAACGCTCAGCCTTTTGGTAATCACCGGATTATTGCTTTGGATCGTGTCACAAAAATACGAAAAGCAGCTTGATATCCCTACACATGCCTCTTATCAAGATACAGAATTTGTGAAAATCCTTAACGATTGTGAAGAAGAATGCTCATTCCTTGTCCTTCATGACATGATCAACGTTTCGCAAGAATTATCCATTTACACTGGCCAACCGCACGCATCGCGTTTTCCTACGATGTGGTTCACCGCATTCTTACTCAATGCCCAGCATGAATTAGACGCAGGTAAGCCGGCTATGATGAACCAGCAAGAGCTTAACGAAGCAACCGCAAAATATACAAATATGATGGCGGAAGACTTTGATAAATACGATCCTAAAATTATTTTTGTTGGGCTGGTACCTAATCCCGCAAAGCCCGAAGAATTATTTGATTTCAGAGCTTATTTAATAGAAAAAAATCCAGAGAAATTTACTGAAATATGGGATAGGTACGAGCTAGAAAAATCTATGGATGTTGATCGTTTAGATTATATGGAACGCAAGAAACCAAATGAAGACTTGATACGCTATGACATATATAAGAAAAAGACCCCCTAAGAGATAAAGGATAGAACATGGCCAAAACAACCACAACACGTCGTAAGAAAAGTAAAAGCGTCTACGCACCAACCCCTATCCAAGGGGAGAAGGAAAAACATATCCTTGCCATCCTAGTGAATAACGAGCCTGGCGTTTTGGCGCGCGTTATCGGCCTATTCAGTGGGCGTGGGTATAACATCGAAAGCCTTACTGTAGCAGAAACAGATCACACTGCGCATCTGTCACGCATAACCATCGTTAGCTGCGGTACACCTGATGTCATTTTACAAATTAAATCTCTGTTAGAACGCCTTGTGCCAGTCCTTGAAGTTTCAGACCTTTCGATGGAAGGGGCACATGTAGAGCGCGAACTTGCCCTAATCAAAGTCAACTGTACTGGTGAAAAACGTATTGAAGCCCTCCGCAGTGCCGATATTTTCAGAGCCAGAGCCGTTGATAGCACGCTTGAATCATTCGTATTTGAAATCACCGGAACAACAGAAAAAATTAATGCCTTCATCGATCTTATGGTTCCTCTTGGACTTGTCGATGTCAGCCGTACAGGAATTGCCGCTATCTCGCGCGGCAAGGACGCAATCGGCGCATAAATCGTTCTTCTTTTCTTCCATCTTTTGCTTGATTCTTGGCTAAAAACCTTGTTTTATGCCTGTTCTAAGCAGATACAAATTTAAAAGGTTTTTAATAATGGGACAAAGTACCGCAGCACAGGATATTCCTGCAAACCAAACATCTATGAATGTTTATTACGACAAAGACTGTAATCTTGATTTAATCAAAGGTAAAAAAGTCGCCATCATAGGCTATGGCTCTCAGGGTCATGCACACGCACAAAACATCAAAGATAGTGGTGTTGAGACCGTCATCATTGGTTTACGCGATGGGTCATCATCCGCGCCAAAAGCACAAAACGCAGGCTTTGAGGTTATGTCTCCTGCGAAAGCAGCCGCTGAAGCAGACGTAATCATGATGCTGACACCTGATGAACATCAAGCAGACATTTATCGTGATGAACTTGTCGATAATTTAAAAGAAGGCGCGACATTAATGTTCGCGCACGGCTTGAACATTCATTTCGGTTTGATCAAGCCCCGCGCAGACCTTGATGTCATCATGGTTGCCCCTAAAGGCCCCGGCCACACAGTCCGCGGTGAATACCAAAAAGGTGGCGGTGTGCCATGTTTGATCGCCGTTGCACAAGATGCTTCGGGAAATGCTAAGGACTTGGCATTGTCATACGCCTCTGCCGTTGGTGGTGGTCGCTCCGGTATCATTGAAACAACGTTTAAAGACGAATGTGAAACTGATCTATTTGGTGAACAAGCCGTTCTTTGTGGCGGCGCGTCTGAGCTTGTTAAGTGCGGCTATGAAGTTCTAACTGAAGCTGGCTATCCACCTGAAATGGCCTATTTCGAATGTCTTCACGAATTGAAACTGATCGTTGATTTAATGTATGAAGGTGGTCTTGCCAATATGCGTTACTCAATTTCCAACACAGCAGAATATGGCGACTATGTTTCCGGTCCGCGTGTGATTACAAAAGAAACCAAGGAAGAAATGAAACGCATCCTTGCCGACATTCAGTCAGGTAAGTTCGTGGAAGGCTTCATGGGCGGTAACAAAGAAGGCTTATCCAAGCTTGTTGAAATCCGCGAGCGCGAAGCACAGCACCCAATCGAAGAAACAGGTGCAAAATTACGCGGCATGATGCCATGGATCGGTGCCAACAAACTGGTTGATAAAGATAAGAACTAAACCTTAAGAGGTAGACTCTGTATTCACAAAAGCCCTCTATCAATGAGGGCTTTTTTATTTTGAGATAAAAGATGAACAAAGAAACTGGGCAGGATCGCATTTTTATTGCCATTGGGTGCTGCGTCATGGCGCACTTTTTGTTCGCCATAATGGGCGCATGCGCCAAATTTCTCTCAGAAACGCATCATGTGGCAGAGATTGCATTTTATCGAAACCTGATTGTTGTTATCCCTGTTTTTCTTTTCATCGTTCTTAGTAAAAAAACACATCTTTTTCACACAAAGAAACCAAAGCTGGTTGGCTTTCGCGCGGTTATGGGCGGTGTGAGTTTAATCGTCACCTTTGCCGCCCTATCACAGCTTCCCATGGCTTACGCAACGGTTATCTTTTTCACCTCCTCTATTCTAACGCCGGTCTTGGCATTCGTCTTTCTCAAAGAACAAGTAGGTATTCATCGTTGGACAGCCGTATTTATTGGCATGTGCGGCGTACTTATCATTGCCCAACCCAGCGGAGAAGTAAGCCTATGGGGCCTTCTTTTTGCCCTAATGGCCGCGTGTTTACACGCCTCTATGTTCACAGTTCTGCGTGGCTTAAAAACAGAATCACCGCTGACAATTACGTTTTATTTCATACTTGCAGGCGTGATGATCCCAGGCATGTTTATGCCATGGGTATGGCAATATATCGCGTATGACGAAATATGGATTTTTGTTCTGATTGGTGTTACGGGCGGTAGTGCACAAATTTTTCTGTCTTACGCCTATAAATTCGCGCCAGCGGCAGCAGTCACACCCTTTGCATACTCCGCCTTGTTATGGACAATTATGCTGGATTTATATATCTGGAAATACGATTTGGATTTCTTATCCGTCTTTGCAGGAGCCGCACTTATACTCTGCGCGCAGCTTTACATCGTTTATCGTGAATATCGTAATAAGAAAAAATCACCCTCTAGCGTGGGCCACCCGGTATAGGTAACTCATTACCGTCGCGCTCAGGCTCTGGCGCAGATGGCTCTATTGGGGACACTGGTTGCGGTGCCATCTTAAGTGCTAATTCCTTGCTGTAATCCATCATTTGATCCATAAGACCGCCCTGATTATAGCCATAAACCGTTACTTCGGCTTCTTGCAGAATACCATCACCACCATTGTCTAAGCGCACTTTCCAATCTTGCCCACCGGGTAACGTCTCACCGAATTTATACTCCATCCGCGACCAACCAAGAAATTCGCGAGAGCTGTTTGATTCCTGCAATCCTGTGAACATCGGCTCGTCTTTACCCGGTATATCCAAGACCGCAAAATGTGGCACACGGCCATCAACCGTGAATTGTGTATCAAGTCTTATGCGATCTATGACCATGTCTTGTCCTCCTGGAAGATTAGACTTTAATGTCACACTATTATTTGCATTATGTCCCTCGGGGATATCGACGCTCATTGTTGTCGTCACCGATGTCCTGTCTATGTCAGGTTGAGTACCAATTTTTGTGTATGCCTCATCCAGTAATGCCCTAAACATATCGGGGTTAAACACCCCGTGACCACCACCAACGACAAATTGTTGGCCATCATCGTTAGTATAGGAATGCATAGGATCATCCATCCCCTCACGTGCTGACGTATCAAGCGTCGCCATTTTAGCCAGCGTATTAATTTCATCTTTCATCAAAACAGGAAGATTTTTCTCTTCACGTTGCTCTTGCTCGTAAATGGCTCCCGATATATATCCGGCCTGTTCTGGCGCAGAAAATGATGTTCCATCTATACCTGTAACATAACCATTTCCATCAATATCATAGTCCTCCCTGAACTCCGCCATGATCTGGGAATGTAACGTCTCAGGGTTTTCCAAATACCCATCCACCTGTTCTTTAACCCAAGCCTTACCTTCATCTGTTTCAGTATATTGCTGATATTTAGCGCTGCTAATTGCTGTATAAGCGACACCGATCATATAATCATCGACCTCTTGATCTTTATTTTGCTCCTTAAAAAGATCAAATTCAGCATTAATTTCATTTTGAATAACCCAATCCTCGATAAGGTCTTCATGACCTTCCAGTGAGGGGCTTACATCATAATATTGATACTTATCACCGCGGTTAAAAGGACTGTCCGATGTCAGGGTTGGATTATTTCTGCTGCTGTGTTCTTCGACAAATGGTTGCGCACCGGAATTATTAGCTTCCCCTACGACAAGGCTATTTCGTGCAAAGTCCGCAACTCGGGGTATAGCGGTTTCTCTGGTTTTTCCTTCGTTGCCTGCCGAAACCACGTAAATCGGCATATCATGCTCTTCAAATTTTTCCCTGTATGCCTTAACCAAATCATTGCCGGCAATACCATCGCCGTGCAAAATTGCCCCTAAACCAACACCAGAACTTACGGAAACAACGTCATAACGCTCAAGGCTATCTAATGTTCCTTCAGATGCGGGAACAATCGGACTTTCGCGTACCAAATCAACCGTCAACTCATCATTGCCGGTAAAACGTCTCAAAGCATCTTGATGAATATCACGCGCAACTTCGGCGTGACGACCATAGAGAGAATACACACTGTTATGTTTGACGCTCTCGAAATGTGCAAATTTGGATGGCTCTGGTTCTGCCATATTGTTTAACCCGTTTATTTATGCTTATCGTATCATAGTGTATTAAAACTTGATAAATTTTTTCATTCCCTAGTTCTTTGGCCAACCTGAATACATTATAATTTCAAGTTGTTGTTCTTCAGGTTTTTGATTCAATCCCACCGGATAGTTAGGCTCTATTGTTTTGGCGTAATCCATCAGTTGATCCACCAAGCCACCTTGATTATATCCATAGACAGTCACGTCCATATCACGGATCATTGTTGTTTCACCGTTCGGAAAATAGGCATTCCAATTGTCTTCTGCCGTTACAGTTTCACCGAAACCATTTTCATATCGAACCCATCCCGTGAATATGTTCCCCCCTGCACCTGTTTCAAAGCGCTTCGCCTCCATACTGGCCTCTGCAGGCTTAACCAATGCCACATGCTCCGGGAACGGCATACCATGAACAGAAAAGTCAAAATCAAGACGCGTACGATCAACGACGATTTTTTGTTCAGGCTGTAAATCAGAATTTAAATGAACCAAACCTGTACCGACTTTATAGTCTATGGGCGCACTCATATTGGATATCACCGACTGTCTATCAATTTGGGGATCTCTATCTAAACGCAGGTAAGCTTCGTCTAATAATTTCCGAAACATTTCAGGTTGAAACATGCCGTGCCCAGCCGGCACAGAAAAATCAAAATCAGCAGAGTTATTATATTGGTCGATAATGGCATCGTTGCCCTCGATACGATCAACGTCAATCGTCGCCATTTTCGCGATAGATGATATTTCTTCTTTCGTTAAAGCTGGTTTACCCGCCTGCGCTCTTTGCTCTTGTTCATAATGCGCACCGGAAATATAGCCCGCCTGCTCTGGCGCGGAAAACGATGTTCCGTCTATACCTGTTGCAAAACCGTTTGCATCAACTGTTCCGTCTTTCATAATATCCGCCATAACCAACGCATGTAACTTCTCTGGCGATGCCATAAAATCCGCGACCTGCGCCTGTACAACCTCACTATTAATGTAATCACTTTCATTAATTTCAATTGCAGCCTTATTCATGGCAGCATCAAAAGACATAGCAGGATCACTTAGCATAAACGCATCCGCGCGTGCCGTTTGCTCACGACTGACAAGCCAATTGGTAATAAGGTGCTCATGCCCCTCCAATGATGGAGATGGGTTATAATATTGATATTTCTCACCGCGATTAAACGGACTGTCTGATACAAGCGTCGGGTTAATGACACTACTATGCGATTCCACATACGGCTTACCTTTATCGTCATAGGAGGCTTCCCCAACAATCAAACTTGTCCGTGCGAAGTCTGCCACCCGCGGAAGGTCGTAATCACGATATTCCCCTGTGTTCCCTGCGGCACCTACAAAAATCGGCATTTCATTATTTGCAAAGTACTCTCGGTACATACTTGCACGTGCAAAGCTTGCCGGTCCGGCAGATTGAACAATACCGGCATGAGATAATTCAGAACTGGCCGACATGACTTCATATTGCGCCATTTTATCAAGCGTTTCCCGCTCCGGACTAACAGGACTCTCGCGCACCAAATCAACCGTCAGTGTGTCATTGCCTGTAAAACGCCTTAGCGTATCTTGATGAATATCACGCGCAACCTCGGCATGACGCTCATAAAGATCGCCCAAATTTCTTGGCGCGACATTCTCAAAATGTGCATATTTACTTGGTTTAGGATCGGAATCCGCCATATTTCACCCTGTTTTTTCCTTTTAAACTATCATACTCATATAAAAAATAAAAACTTTTACGTAAATTAAAAGCCCCCAGTTTTATTACGCTTTTTTGCGCATTCGATACGTGTAGAAACACAAGCTTGTGATATGTGTTAGGTGAAGGAAGAAAATCCATGAACATGCCGAGCCGCACACCACTTCTTATGGGTATATTTTTTGCCGCAATAAATGCATTCATGCTTGCGGGAATGAGCCTGTTTGCAAAATTACTCGCGACTTACTTTGGACCGATTGAGGTTACGTTTTTCCGAAATATTTTTTCGCTAGCGGCACTCACATTGTGGCTCGTGTTCGCAGGTAAGCTTGTTTTACTTAAAACACAACGACCTTGGGCGCATGTCTTCAGAAGTGCGATAGGAACGGTCGGCATTGTTTTAGGCGCATGGGCGTTGTCCATAATGCCTTTGGCAGAAACAACGGTTCTACTATTCACGTCTCCGTTATTCACAGTGCTTATTTCCTATGCCGTTTTGAAAGAAGATGTCGGCGCCTATCGGCTTGGCGCGGTTTTATTTGGGTTTACTGGTGTTATCATTGTCGCAAACCCAATGTCTGACGTCTCAATTCTACCTTTATATGGTATCTTGATCGGACTGGGCTGGGGGTTTTCATCAGGCTGCGTTGATGCATGTTTGCGCTGGCTTGGCTCTACCGAGAATTCCATGACCACCGTTTTTTACTTTGTTTTATTTGGAACAATCACCACAGGGCTACATTGGCCACTTGCAGAAATACAACCCAACAGTTTTTCATTGGATGCGCTATGGATTATTATCGGCCTTGGCACAACGGGACTTTTATCTTTGCTAGCAAAAACCCAAAGTTTTCGTCTTGGTGAGGCATCTATCATAGCGCCCATCATGTACAGCATGATTATATGGACAATGATTTTCGATTATATGTTCTGGGATAAAGCCCCAAGCGCCAATGTGATCATAGGCGCCACGATGATCATCGCGAGCAATATTTTTATCCTCTATCGTGAAGCCCGCACAAAATCAGATCTTCCGGCACCAGAAAGTATACATGGAAGCAAATAAAAAAAATTCTGTGCACCGAAAACAGCACACAGAATCATAATTACTTATCGGTTTTCAATCTTAGTAGTTTTGAAAACCGTGCTTATTATACAAGCCCAACGGATCGTTATCATCTTTCTCATAATAGACATAGAACATGCCGTTTTCTTCAGATGTCGTAATTTCAAATACATAATCGATGAATTCTAAAACGCGCCTTTGATCAAACCCTGAAAGTTGAACAAATTTTTCACCCACACGAAGAACAGGAATACCATCATCCACAAACTGTTTCTTCAAAAGGCCAATCGCATAAAAGTCGCGAAGTATAATTTTTTCATCACCTGGATTATCAATCCAATCTTCCGGCGTCCATGTGTCGTTATCCCAAGTGGAACGCTGTTTTAGTACCTGCTCCCCCATATAAGGTTCAAAGTTATGCTTATATCCATCGTGATATATATAGCTCCAATGGGTTGCCTTGTCGGCGTGTGATAGCTGCGCGAAGCCTGTTACAGCAACAGCAAAAAGCAGAAGAAAACTTAGAAAACGCATTATGATAATTCCTTAATAAAACTAACTCATTCTTATAAATAACATTTTTACCATGAATATGGTATATTAAAATGATGATAAATACCATTGGAATAGCATTAACAGGCCTAAATTCTGCATCGTTGCGGTTAAATGCGAGCGCATCTAACATTGCCAATCTCAATACAGTCGGTTCGCTGGCGGATAAAAACAATGCGCCTTATACACCAATCACTACGCAATCCAAGGCTCTGGGTGAAACCGGAGGCGTTCAAACCAGCTTTATTCCAAAAGATCCCGCCTTTGTGCCGGCCTTTGATGCCAATTCACCTTTTGCTGATGAAAACGGCATTATTGGCGTACCGAATGTTAATTTAGCCGAAGAAGTCGTGAATTTAAAAATTGCCGAAATATCATACAAGGCGAATTTGAAAACTATCGAAGTCACCGGAGAGCTATTCGATGAATTGCTCGATGCTTTCGATGATTAACATTCCACGGCACCACTTTTAGACTTGATCCTTCCCCCTTCATACTGACACACTGCAGCCATGAAATTTTGTTTTTTTGGTTACGATCATACGCTCGATGTCATGCAACGTCTTCTAAATGATGGCCACGAGGCCGTTCAAGTATTCACGTTTAAATGTGACAATCATTATTCCTATAACAAGGAGATAAAGGCCCTTTGCGCGCAACAAAATATTCCCATCACCCAAGGTAAGATTACCAGTGAGAATATAACCACGTTAATCGATAAAGGATGCGCACTCTTTTTATCATCTGGCTATCCTTATAAAATACCACCGATTGATGAGAACAAGGCGTATGGACTGAACATTCACCCCACTCTTTTGCCCCGCGCCCGCGGTATTATGCCTCAACCTTATGTGATTATGGATGAACCCGAAGCAGCGGGCTTTACGATCCATAAATTGACGCAGGATTATGACGCAGGTGATATTTTGTTCCAAAAATCCACCCCCCTTGATGACACCACAGACATTGAAACGCTTGCGGCACGTATCTCCGTCAACATGCCCGCAGGCGCCTCGGAAGTAGTTAATGACATCGAGACTTATTGGCAAAATGCAAAACCGCAAAATGCCGAAGATGCATCATATTATAATGAGCCTGATACCGTTTTCCGCACATTGCATTGGAACGATCCTATTGAAACGTTGCTCAAGAAAGGGCGCGCCTTCGGCAGGTACGGTGTTTTCGCCAATGTGACCAACCGTTTTGGTCAAAATCAAAAATTAGCGGTCTTCGCGTTTAATGGTTGGAAGGAACACCATAACCATGAACCGGGCACACTCATACGCTCCTTCCCGCGGGAAATCACGATTGCGGTCAATGGTGGTTTTTTATGTTTGAAGGAATTTACACCCATCAAAATCTAAGGGCCGCGTATAATAATCTAACTTAATTTTGTTTTTCAAAGTGCTTTTTGTACTTTTCAAATTTATCGGAATGAGACTTTAAACTCTCATCAACTTGATCTGATGATGTCAGCCACCCCTTCGGGACTTCAAGAATTTTACCGTAAAAGTCACTCATTTTTTGCTTAAATTCGTTTCGCACACACGCCTCCTAATTAAAATCAACAGTCTGATCATTCTCTTGCATGCTTTGTACACGCTCATGTTTCATATCAATTAGTGGTTTTCTAACCTCTAAAACCTTCGCAAAATGCTCTTCCAAATCATAAAGGGTCATACGGTTTGCAAAAAACACATCAGACGGGCTGTTTCCTTTTGCTTCTTCCGGATTACTTCCGATTGAAGACAGCACGCTTTCAAAGGCCTCGACATGCTCTGGATTATTTGAGTCAGCTAAAATTCCAGCTAAAAACATCATTTCAACATTATTAATCGTATTGTTCTCAGGATGATCAAAATCAACCTTCAAACCAACACGCGCCATCAATTCTTGCACTGCATCTTCATACCCTTCTTGCCCTCCATATTCGGATTGCTCTGATACGGGTGTGTCTCCTATCACCGTGTTTAAATATTCCAATGTTTCAGGCTGTACAGACATCACGTTAATTCCATTGAAGAGCTGCACACCAGTCACTCCGTTTGTTGTAACGCCACCCTCACTATGAATGTAACTCATAAGTCCCGTGAGAGTACTCTGAGCTACCAAAAAGTCATCTACCGGTACATATAAAGCTTTCTGATCCACATCCCCTGAGTAAACAGGCTGACGAACCAAACGCTCGACATATGTTAGTCCTTCTTTACCCGGCTCAGGATGTGATGTACTTCCACGACTATTATTAACAATGTTTAAGATGCTTTTTTCGGGATCCGCGTGCTCAGGATCATGCTCATTAATGACAGGTATATTCGCCAAACCATTTTGAGCCAACATCTGAGGCAAAGATTCCTGCAATCGAACAGTGACCAATGCATTCAATGCTGGGGCGAACTCATTTTGTGTTTCATTAGCATCAATTGGAAAAGGACAAATGACCTTAATTTTATCAAATCCATGATTTGGATTAGATTGCATTTTTTCAATAATATTTTGGCCAATTTTTTCGACAAAATCATCCGTAACAATCCGCTTCGATAACTCAATAGCCGCAGCTTCCGCCACAGCATCTTGTGTTGGCTCCGTTATGTTTTGCTCAGCTAAAAAATTTTGAAATATTTCATGATCCGGTGAATCCGGGTCACTAAACTTATCAAAATAGACAGCAGGCCGCCGCCCCAAACGATATATAGCACGCGTCTCCTGATCCCACTCACTCGCAGAGTAACAGGTTAAAGCAGTGCCATAATCAGCACTCTTCCTGATGTTAAAGATTGATGTTGTCATTCGCACCCGCCGACTTTTATTTATTATTATGTGAATAGTATCATAGCAAAACACTCAAATACAACTGTATAAAAATCATCAGATATGACAAATTTATGTACGATTTTCTTGTTTTCGCATATCTATGTTATAAATTCTAAGTAGAGTTCACTAACGGTCGAGCATTCGCCTTGTCATTCATTCATAAACAAAATGCCCTATGGGTTTGCATATTTTTATGCCTTGTGTTCTGGACAACGCAAGCAAGCGCGCTTGAAATTAATTCGGTACGCTTCGGCAAGCACCCGGACAAAGTGCGCCTTGTCGTCGATATGGATCAAATATCAGATTTCAGGGTTTTTGCGCTCAGTTCCCCCTATCGTATTGTCATAGACCTTCCGCATTTTATGTGGCGCGCCGGCAAAACCGAATACCCCTCCAGTGTGTTTGTCACAAGCGTACGGCAAGGGAAGTTAAAAGACGGCATATCGCGCATTGTCTTTGATCTAGAGCAGCCTGTTGCCATTCAGGGGGCATTCTTCCTGCCGCGCAATGAAGATCGCCCTAACAGACTTGTTATTGACTACGCAGCTGTAGATGCCGTCACATTCGCAGCCAAAAAGGCCACAATACACGGCACCTTAAAAACGGAAGATTATGCACACACCAACATCCCGTTTAATCCAACGAAAATTGCAAATGGCGTCCCGATACCGCCGTCCAATGCCGCCCGTCCCGATCAAAAGGCCGTTCAGAAAAAGGTCATCAAAAAACCTTTAATTATTATTGATCCGGGCCATGGTGGCGCAGACCCCGGCGCCGTCGGTTACAACAAAGCTTATGAAAAGCATGTTGTTTTAGGCATAGCAAAAGAACTGCGCAAAGAATTACAGGCTAGCGGTCAATACCGCGTGCTGCTGACACGTGAAAAGGACGTCTTTATAAAATTGAAGGATCGCGTAAAATTTGCCCGAAAACATGACGGTGACTTATTTATTTCTCTCCATGCAGATTCCATCCAGAAAAGAAGTGTGCGCGGTACGTCCATTTATACAATTTCAAAAAAATCATCTGATGCGCAAACCGCGGCGCTTGCCAAAAAAGAAAATCAGGCTGACCTGATTGGCGGCGTTGGCTTAGATGTTGAAGACAGGCAGGTCGCCTTTATTCTCGGTGACTTTTTGATGAATGAAACAATGAACCAGTCAAAGTTTTTTGCCAACACGCTTGTTGCAAAACTTAAGAGTAATGGCATTAGAACGCTTCAAAACCCTCACCGTTATGCGGGGTTTGCTGTTCTTAAAGCACCGGACATCCCCTCTATTCTTGTTGAAACAGGCTTCATGTCCAACAAACAGGAAGCCAACCTCTTGAAACAAAAAGGACATCAACAAAAAATCGCGCGAGCGATTCGATCGGGCGTAGATGCTTATTTTGAACATGCAGCCCTGAATGAGAATAATTAACATAAAGTGTTACATATTTGCATCAATACCGAAAACTGTGACAAAAAAATCAAAAATCACTTGAAAAACAACCCACTTTGTATAAAGAGTCATACTTGTGAATTTTATGAGTTTGTCATTGTGGCAAAATTTCAAAAGGTTATTTTAACGATTTACTAAACGAGGAATGAAAATGAAAAAATCATTTGCAACATTTTGCCTACTAGGCGCAACACTAGCTCTATCAGCTTGTGATTCAACATCAATGGGTGATGTAGACCACGAGCCACCATATGCAATGGAGCGCACAGCGACACATGACAAAGATATGGTTAAATCATCTCCTGTCGTTGCAACACCTACACGCGTTGCACCAGCTGAGAAAGTTTTCCAAAGAGCACAAACTAAATAAGCTCTTTCTTAAATTTTATTATTTCAAAAAAAGACTGTCTTTGAGACGGTCTTTTTATTATATATGGTAGAAACTTCGAAAGACGTCATGAAAACTATTAAGAAACTTTTTCTATTTTTCTTCTGTAACTGGCTTGGCTTTACAATGCCAGCGATCATTTACAATCTGGCAACATTGAAATTCAATCTTATTGATTTTGAAAATGAAAGTTTTGACGCGCTCAGTTTTTACAGCAACATGTCAGGCGACACCCCTGCCCCGGTTATGGTTTTTGAACCGACAGTCACATGGATCATTTGTGCTTTATTCAGTTTTGCGATTTTCTTTCTGAAAGGAAAGTGGCGCTATGTATTTATGCTTGCACCAATCGTGATGCCAACACTCCATAGCCTTATTCTTCTTATAAAATTCATGTAGTAAACTTAGGCTTTACTCGCCTGGAAGAGCTTCGACAACAATTACATTTGGTTCAATTTTAATTGCGCTTACATCAGGCTTTTTCTGAGGAGTGATTAAATCTTCATTCACCTGATCGTCATCATCGTTATCCGTATCAGACGATTCATCAAAGTAACGCGCAATACGCACCGGATAGCCCGTACGCTCCCTTAAAGCATTCCGAACCTTAGGCCAGTTTAAACGATCTCCATAGCGCCCTGCCTTATCAATAATAAGGGCCATGTCTTCATCGGTAAATTTCTGTTGTTCAACCATCCCCATTTCTTCCATCTTGATGGCTTGCTCCATATCCGGATGCGCTTCCAAATACAGTTCATTATCAATCCATGAAACTTTGATCGGTTGATTAATGACATTCACCTTTGTCCCTACAGGAATTTGTTCAAAGAACTTTTTGATATCTTCGGGATACATACGGATACAACCACTACTGACCCTGCGCCCGATACCAAACGGGCGGTTTGTGCCATGCATGGCATAAGTCGGCCAACCGAAATAAAGTGCGTGCGATCCCAATGGATTGTCAGGTCCCGGCGGAACAACAGCAGGAAGCTCCGGATCTTCTCTACGCATACGCGGCGTAGGACGCCACGTAGGCCCCTCTTTTTTACGAACGATTGATGTTTTCCCAATAGGCGTATTTAACCCCTCACGGCCTATACCAAGCGGATAAGAGTATGGCGCCTCATCCCCATTAACGAACGCATAGACACGCATTTCCGGTAAATTGATCACTAAGCCTGTACGCGGTGCATCGGGCAATAAATGCTTCTTAGGCAAAATGACCTCCGCACCTTCGCCCGGTATCCAAGGATCAAGCTTGGGGTTCGCGGCGCGCACCTCAACAAAGCCTAAACCGTGTTTACGGGCAAGATGCACCAATGTATCTTCATACGCGGCCTCGTATGTTTCCATTTCTCCAATGTAATTTTTTTCATACCCCGCATAGGCAGGTAATGCAAAAGAGCCTAGAAGCAACGAAAGTGCACAAATGCGTGTTTTCAAAAAAGAGTTATTCATAAAAAACATCCCAATAATCTAATATCAGAGCCATATTACAGGAAAATATAAAAGAAACATCCCGAAAAAGTAAAATAAATCATGAAGTTGATTAATTTTTAACAGCTTCGTTCAAAAGATCGACTTCGTTACATAATTTATCATAGGCACGATCAAATACGCCGCTTTTAGCGATTCTGCCTTTGCCTTGCTTATAAACCTCGAACATGGTTGTGCGCGGCCCAACTTTTCTGATCACGAATTGCAGATAAGCGGCCTGGTTTGAAGATTTAAAATAGGTGTAACTTGCAACCCCTTCATCAAAATCACATTCAACCGTACGGTAGGTAAGCGTTTTGTGCGTTGCGCATTCACAGTAAAGCTGATCAAGCTTTCTGAATTGTTGCTGAGAAAATCCGGCAGGCTGGACAAACGCCGTATTGTGGATTACTTCAAATGTCATAGGTTATCGTACCAAAAAACACGAAAAAAAGGAAGAAATATGGCTTTATTACACACACCCGAGAGACAAGATGACTTCAATGCGCCTGATTTCACGCTTAAAGGTGTTGATGGCCAAATGCATACCTTAAACGCGTGCAAAGGTGAGAATGGCACAGTGATTATGTTTATATGCAACCACTGCCCCTACGTTATTGCCGTTATTGATCGGATCGTCGCCACATCAAATAAATTGGCGGAGCACGGTATAAAAACAGTCGCAATCATGGCCAATGATACAGAGAACTATCCTGCGGACTCTTTTGAGAATATGAAACTTTTTTCTGAAAAGTATAGTTTCTCGTTCCCTTACCTAATTGACGAAACTCAAGATATTGCAAAAGCCTACGACGCAGTATGTACGCCTGACATCTATGGCTTTGATAAAGACAACGTTTTGCAGTACCGCGGTAGATTAGACAGCGCGGCGAATAAGCCTGCCGATGAGAATACAGTACCTGAACTTTTGAATGCGATGATAGAGATTAAAGAAACGGGCTTAGTATCTACGACACAAACACCATCCATGGGATGCTCAATTAAGTGGAAATAAGCCCTAGCATCAACGAAATTTTTGATTACAATAGACGCATATTTTTTTAAGAAGGACGAAACAGCATGTCGGATCTTGTGATCGAAGTCGATGAAGCCATGAAGCAAGAGCGTATTGAAAAGCTCTGGCAAAAATACGGCGGTTTTTTAATTGGTTTTATCGCCATGATTATACTGGGAACAGCCTCAGTTGAGGGGTACAAGGCATGGAAAGATGCGCAGAATATCAAACAAACCAATCTGTACCTCGATGCGACCCAAAAGAATAAAAAGTCCCCTGCAGAAATCATGGCTGTTGCACCTGAACTACAAGACAATCTGCGTAGCCTTGCAGAACTTCATGCAGCCGGCATGGCCATGGAACAAGACGACCGCACGAAGGCATTGGAAATTTACAAAAAAATTGAAGCCGATAACAACATCGATCCTTTAGCAGCCTACGTTGCAAAATACATGGTGACCAATCTTGATCAGGATTTAACGATGGATCAAAAACGAACCCGTTATAAGTCCCTAACTACGGATCAAAATAACCCATGGCGCTTTCACGCGCATTTTGAATTGGCCGTTCTTGAAGCAAACAAAGCGCAAAACTACATCGCGGCACGTCAAAATCTTAAAGTCATTCTTGATACATCTATGGCGGCAGAGAGCCTAAAACAAAAGGCTAAGTCTCTAGATATTCTTTACGCTGCCAAAGAAAGTTCAAAAAAATAATATCTTAAAAACACGCCAAAAGATAAGGAAACCAGGATGGTTAAAAACAAACCGATACTCTTCGTATTGTGCTTAATGTCATTAACAGGATGCTCTAAAGTCACAGGAATATTCGATAGCAAAGAAGAACAGCGGATATTAGAAGGTGATCGTATTTCGGTCTTGCAACTTCAAAAAAGTCTGACGGCAGACACGCCATTACAAGTCGGTGAACAATTCGCATTCCCTACCGCATGGCAAAATAAGGCATGGCCTCAGGCTGGTGGATACCCGAACCATTCTATGCAAAACCTGTCCTTATCTGGTGATGAATTACAACGTATTTGGTCTACCAACATTGGCCGCGGCAGCACGGATGAATTACCATTAACGGCACAGCCCGTAGTCGCAGACGACAGAATTTTTACTCTTAATACCAAAAACAAAGTCTCTGCTTTGGATGCCACGACAGGTAAAAAATTATGGAGTGTCAGCGTTAAGAGTAAAGATGAAGATGACCCGGTCATCGGTGGCGGCCTCGCTTTTGCACATAAAGTTCTTTTCGTAACCAATGGGTATGACGAAGTGCTTGCGCTATCACCTGAAAGTGGTGAGACCTTGTGGCGTAAGACATTACCTTCCCCATCCAGAGCTGCCCCGACTATTCTTTCAGGACGTGTTTACATCTCAACAATCGATAGTCGCCTCGTCGCGCTTGATGAAAAAGATGGTGCAAGCTTATGGGAATATCGCGGCATAGGTGAATCAGCTGGCTTATTTGGCGCCGCAAGCCCTGCTGCAAATAAAGATATTGTTGTGCCTGTATTTTCTTCAGGTGAAGTGACTGCATTACGCGTTGAAAACGGTTCAGTTGCATGGTCAGACAATCTCTCTAACGTACGCCGTTTTGGCGGTGGCTTAGAAAGCATGTCCGACATCACTGCAATGCCAATCCTGGATCAAGGTGTCGTCGTAGCCATGAGCTTTGGCGGTAAACTTGTCGCCATTGATGAGCGCACAGGCACACGCATATGGCAAAGGGATATAGGCGGTTCTCAAACCCCATGGATTGTTGGCAACAATTTGTTCGTTTTATCATCAGACAACCAGTTAATTGGCCTTAGTTTACTGGATGGCGCAATTTTCTGGATTACGGAACTTCCACGTTTTGAAGATGAGGAAGATAAAGAAGACCCTGTTCAATGGACAGCGCCTGTTTTGGCATCAAGCCGCCTTATCCTCGCGAGTTCCCATGGTATATTGGCTGAAGTTAACCCACATAATGGGGATATAATACGCCAGTCAAAGATCAAAAAGGACGTACATATCGCTCCTTTAATCTCTAAAAATAAGCTCTACCTACTTTCTGATGATGGAACTTTAATAGCATATCAGTAAAATCTGTGATACATCATCACGCGAAACGCCTTCAATTGTAAATATTAGGAAGGCTGTGACAAAAGATTTTTAGGATTAAACATGCTTAAAGTAGCAATCATAGGTCGCCCCAACGTCGGAAAATCTACTCTGTTCAATAAATTGGCAGGTAAAAGGCTCGCCATTGTCGATGACACGCCGGGTGTTACCCGCGACTGGCGTGAGGCAGAAGGCGATCTTTTTGGACAAGCGTTGACAATTATAGATACAGCTGGCTTGGAAGAAGCCTTCGATGAATCTATTCAGGGCCGTATGCGCCAACAAACTGAATTCGCCTTAGAGCGCGCCGATGCCATTCTATTTATCATTGATGGACGCGAGGGCGTGACCCCTGCCGATGAACATTTCGCAGCATTTCTTCGCAAACAAAAGAAACCGATTATTCTGATTGTCAACAAATGTGAGAATCAAAAAACGGCCCAAAGTGGTATCGGGGAGTCGTATGGCCTTGGTTTTGGAGATCCTGTTGTGATGTCGGCCGAGCATGCTGTTGGCTTTGACGATCTATTCGATACGTTGCGCCCATATTTCCCAGAAGAAGAAACAGAAGACAATACATATAGCGGTGGCGCAGAGCAATTCCCGGATCTCGATGACATTGAAGGCTTGGAAGACTTTGTCTTTGAGCAAGAAGATGATGATCCGGAAAAGCCGATCAAAATTGCGATTGTCGGCCGCCCCAATGTTGGAAAATCCACTTTGTTGAACGCAATTGTCGAAGAACAACGCGTGATGACCGGGCCCGAAGCTGGTATCACACGCGATGCTATAGCCGTGGACTGGTCGTATGAAGGACGAAAATTCACACTGGTTGATACGGCAGGTCTACGCCGAAAATCGAAAGTGGTAAACCAGATAGAACGGATGTCGACCGAAGATTCTTTTCGTGCCATTAGACTCGCACAGATCGTTATTCTGGTCATGGATGGTAATATGATCCTTGAAAAGCAGGATGTTCAAATCGCGCAGCATGTTATCGACGAAGGGCGCGCATTGGTGATCGCCGTCAATAAATGGGATGCCATCAAAAAAGATCGCTCAGAGCTTTTGGAAGACATTAAACACAAAATCTCGCATTCATTGGCACAGGTCAAAGGCGTTCAATTTGCGACGATATCTGCCAAGAATGGTAAGAACATTGATAAGCTGTTCTACAAGACCTTACAAACATACGAAACATGGAATAAACGTGTATCTACTGGTGCCTTAAACAGGTGGTTAGACCGCATGGAAAGCCAAAACCCTGCACCGTTAGTGCAAGGTCGCCATAATCGTTTAAAATACATGACACAGATTAAAACGCGCCCCCCTACATTTGCCCTGTGGGTTTCACGGCCGAAAGAACTACCTGATTCATACAAACGTTATATTATTAACGGATTGCGCCGTGACTTTGATATTCAAGGCACACCGATTAGACTGATGATCAGAGCAAGTAAAAATCCGTACGTTAACAGCTAAACTGCAACTGCAAGCATATCCCGCGCATAATTTGATAGCTCAAATAAATTTTCATTGATGGCAAGCCCTACGATGGCAATAAAACCGCCAAGCTCCCATGGCAAGCGAAAGCAGTGTGTGATCACAAAGGCACTGTAGACATACCCGACAATTTCGATGAACACAGCGTACACTTCAAATGTTTCTGCAGCTTGCCCCATGGCCATCCCAATCAATATAGGGCTTGCAAGAATAAGGCCGTTGATATTAAGCCAATTGGAAACCATCAAAAATTTATAGAATTTATCATGTCGATCAAATTGCTTGGTCAGGAAATAGACTGCCGCCAGAAACAACAATGCAGAAAAAGTAATACGAAGAACATTGAGGAATATCACCAGACTAGGTGAGAACTCCTCGCTCAAACCAACAATAACCGCCAATATCAATGGCAAGAACGCCAGCGGTATAAGAAAAGATTTAATGGCCTTTGCGGGCGTGACATCAAAACGATCAAGCCCCTTTGGCATGAATAGGAATATCTCAAAACAGCCAAGTAAGTTTTGTTTAAATTCTTGTTTCGTGAACATCTATGTACACTCCTGCATTTCAATCAGAGTTTCAACCTAATATATGCTTGCTCACTTCATCACCATTCGCACTTACTTTATTATACGCATAAATTGCGTTCTAATTGTGCCGGAATTTTGAAATTTTTGGTGTTTCCCTTGCCTGAAACCCGCAATTCGTCTAATAATCTGCACGATAGAAAGATTAAAAAAGGGAGAAATATTATGGATATGGATTTTATGGCCATTGCAATGGATGTGATAGTTGCAGGCGCCATTTTAATTGCTGGTTGGGTTTTAGGCAATCAGGCCAAAGGCACAATTCAAAAAATCAAAAAACTGGATGACACACTTAAAACATTCCTAGGCGGAATGGCTAAATACGCTATTTTGGTTGTTTCCCTTGTTATGGTTTTAACACAGTTTGGTGTCGAAACGGCAAGCTTACTAACCGTTATTGGTGCTGCTGGTCTTGCGATCGGTCTTGCGCTGCAAGGAACGCTCAGCAACGTCGCCGCAGGCGTTATGCTTTTAATTTTACGCCCCTTCAACGTAGGTGACTTTGTCACATGCGGATCTATCAAAGGTACCGTCAAATCTCTCGGTTTATTTGTGACAGAACTTTCGACAACAGAAAACGTCTATATCTTCGTGCCCAATAGTAAATTATGGAACACGGAAATTGAGAACTTCTCTCGTAACAAAACGCGTCGTCAGGATATTATTTTTGGCATAAGCTATGATGATGATATCAATAAAGCTTTCAAAACCATTGAAAAGGCGATCAAAAAAGAAGAGCGCATTCTTCAAACCAAAGATAAACAACCGCAAATCATGGTGACCAGCCTTGGCGATTTTTCAGTGAATGTGACTTTACGCATCTGGTCAAACACATCAGATGTCTGGGGCCTTAAAATCGATACGATGAAAACCGTAAAAGAAGCTTTGGACAAAGACGGTATTTCAATTCCATTCCCGACACGTACAATCGAGATGACGCAGAATGCTGCTAACCAATCAAAGTCTCCGAAAACAGCGTCAAAAACCAAGGCCGCTTAAATCGCATTTTGCGCATAAATAATCATTTAAAGTGCTGCCGAAACGCAGCACTTTTTCTTTATCCCAACCCTGATAAGCCTATGACTATAATTTGCTTGAAAAAAGTGCCGTTTACCCATATTTTGTGAACTCACATCAATCATGCATTTTGCATAAAGAAAGATATGAGTATATGTGCGGCATCGTCGGAATTTTCTCCCAATCCCCCGTTAATCAAGATCTTTACGATGCCTTGGCCGTATTACAACATCGCGGGCAAGACGCCGCAGGTATTGTTACAGAAGATGACGGAAAATTCTTCTTACGCAAAAGTAACGGCATGGTACGTGATATATTCACGGTTGATCACATGACGCATCTGCGCGGGAATATCGGGATCGCTCATGTGCGCTACCCCACCGCCGGAACGGCAAGCTCTGCCGAATCACAGCCGCTCTATGTGAACTCGCCATACGGTATTGTTTTAGGACATAACGGTAATTTGACAAATCAGGATGAGCTGGCCAAAGAATTATTCAAAACGGATTTACGCCACGTCAACACCAATTCCGACTCTGAGGTTTTACTCAACATCATTGCGCATGAGCTTCAGATACTCGGCAAACACAATCCGCAACCAGAAGACATCTTCACTGCAATGGAGAAACTATACCAACGTTGCCGCGGGGCATACGCTGTGGTTGGCATGATTTCAGGCTATGGGATGTTTGCATTCCGTGATCCACACGGCATTCGACCGCTCATTTACGGTTCAAAAAAATCAGAGGAAGGCGCAACAGAATATATGATCGCCTCAGAAAGCGTGGCTTTAGATGCTTTAGGATTCACGGTAGAGCGTGATGTAAAGCCTGGTGAGGTTATCTTCATCGACCATGAAGGAAACTTACACAGTAAGGTCTGTGACGGATCACGCGAGCACACACCATGTATCTTTGAGCATGTTTATTTTGCACGCCCTGATTCAATGTTAGATGGCAGCTTGGTTTATAAGGCACGCGTGCGGATGGGCGAATATCTCGCCAATAAAATTATGCGTGAAATACCAGACCATGATATTGACGTTGTCATCCCGATTCCCGAATCGAGCCGCCCTTGTGCAATGGAGCTGGCATACCGCATGAAACTAAAATTCCGCGAAGGGTTCGTTAAAAACCGCTATGTCGGGCGTACCTTTATTATGCCGGGACAAGCGGAGCGTGAGAAATCAGTCAAACAAAAGCTAAACCCTATCTCTCTGGAGTTTCAGGATAAAAATGTTTTGCTTGTTGATGATTCAATCGTGCGCGGCACGACATCGCGTAAAATTATTGAAATGGCACGTGAAGCAGGTGCAAAGAACGTTTATTTTGCCTCTGCTGCGCCGCCTATTTGCTACCCCAATGTTTACGGCATTGATATGGCGGTAAAGTCAGAGCTTGTTGCCTACGAAAA
This sequence comes from uncultured Alphaproteobacteria bacterium, assembly GCA_964015995.1. Classification (GTDB taxonomy): domain Bacteria; phylum Pseudomonadota; class Alphaproteobacteria; order Micavibrionales; family Micavibrionaceae; genus UBA1672. Next base: position 13,956 of record CAXHFH010000001.1, on the reverse strand, counting down.
AACCGAAGAGCAAATTAGAGAAGAGATAGGCGCAGACTGGCTTATTTACCAAGACCTAAAAGACCTTATCAGAGCGGCGACCCCAAGTGACGAGGCAGAAGGAAGCCGTGCATTTGATTGTTCCGTCTTTGATGGAAAATATGTCACTGGCGACATCAACGAGACCTATTTCAAGAAACTGGAAACTGCACGCAACGATTCGTCCAAAAATCAGAATAATGGTAATGGTGAAGGCCAATGCGTTGACCTATACAGCAACGCTTAACATTATAAGATTACTCGTTATAGCCTGACTTCTTTTCGTCACTATCACCAGATGTTGCATCTTCGATAAGTTTATCCATCTTGGTTCTAAACTCATCAGTATAACCTTCTTTATTTTCAGGCGCCGTGCTCTGATCTTTTGCGTTTTCATCTTTCTGCAAAAGATTCAAATCTTCCAGCTTTTTACGTGCTTCATTCATGGCTTCCATGCTACCGCCCTCTTCGCCTGTCTCTCCACCTTCTGGGGTCGGGATAAACGTTGTCGCAATCCACGCCGATGTTGCCTCAAGGTAGACGTGGCTCTTACTGCTCTCTAACCACGGATACTCAGACATTTTATCTTTATCAACCAAATAATAAACTGGCAGGTACAACAGACCCAAGAATAATACGCCGCGAACAACACCAAACACCATTCCAAGCGTACGGTCGACGGCACCTAAACCGAGACTCTTCACAGATTCGGCAAGGAAGTGACTAAGGACAGACAGCAAAATGACAAAAACAACAAAGATAATCGCGTAACCAAGTATATCGCCCAGAAGTGGGTATGGTATAACACCAAGCAGAACCTCAGGGTTCTCATCCCCTTCAGTAACACCGAGCCATCCCCTTACAACAGGCGCCAACATCGGCCCCCCGATATAGGCGGCAATGGCACCACCGATAAGGCCTAAGATTGTCAGAACTTCCCGTATAAACCCGCGTAAAATCGCAATAATGACAGATGCGAGCATAACTATACCTGCGATAATATCGACAATCATGACGTTCCTTAACCTTGTTTGAATTTTTGAAAATGAGGAATTACAAATACGGTATCATCCCTAAAAAAGCAAGCCCTATGCCTATATAGACAAAATCCATAAAAAAGGAGCACCTAAATGAATGCTCCTTTTTGAAATTCTGATTATTTTATGAATATTACGCTCTGGGCGCCAATATCATAATCATCTGACGTCCTTCGAATTTTGGCGCTAATTCAACGGCTGCTAATTCATCTAGCTCTTCTTGCATTTTTTTGAAAAGATCTCTGCCGATATCTTGGTGCGCCATCTCGCGACCACGAAAACGCATAGAGACCTTAACCTTGTCACCGTTTTCCAAAAATCGTGTCGCATTACGCATCTTAACATCATAGTCATTTTTTTCGATGCGCGGGCTCATTTTAACCTCTTTTACATCGACTGTTTTTTGCTTTTTACGTGCTTCGTTGGCTTTTTTCTGCTGCTCGTATTTATACTTCCCGTAATCGAGAATCTTACAAACCGGAGGCTCCGCATTGGGAGATAATTCAACCAGATCTAGTCCTTCTTCTTCCGCCATTGCCAGCGCTGTCTCTAAATCAACAACACCTTTCATTTCACCTTCCGCGTCTACAAGACGAACTTTCGGAGCTGTAATGTTAGAATTTGTACGAGGCCCAGCATCTTTTCTGGGCATTGGTCTTTGGGGTCTAGAAATTGTTGCTTCTCCTTTTTGTGGTTGAGCATAGTATATTAAAACAAAATTGCTTAGAAAAACATTAATACGGGGCTTTTCCTTTATCTGCAAGCCTTTCCGTTCACCTTACCTAAGAAATATACGCCTTATTTAGTTGAGTAATGATTAATTGCTCCCAAATTTGCTTTATGTTAAAAATCAAGAATGTCAGAGCTAGGTTACATGGATAAATTGAACATACAGTTACGTGAGAACGTGACCAATATCGCACGTTCAAAACAAGCATGCGAAGATGCAGACGTCGATACGAGTTACACTATGGGACAGGCGATTGCACATTTCATTAGTGTTCATAATCTCAACGATATTAAAGACCCTGAACTGCGCAATGATTTTCATGATGCCATGCATATTACCGCGCTCGCACACAATTCTTCTCCGCGCGGTGAGGCCTTAGCTGGTGTTGTCGAACAAACTCTTCTGCGCGAGCCATATAATGGTGACATCAATCAAAGACTCAACGCATCCAGAGATTCACAAGCACGCATGATGCACCTTATCGTTGGCATAAGACGGTTTAATCCTGCAGGTCACGAAGATTTTGAAAAACCGGCACCTGTGGCTTCCTTAGAATCCGCATTAGCTTTAGGACAAGAGCGCCTCGATTTTACATCCGGTATGAGTAATGCGAACGCAGAAATTTCTGAACAAGAAATGATTGATACGTATCACCGCGCTGTTGAGATTGATGGTTTTTTCAAAAACATGATGGGTGGACGCGCAGTTTATCAACTGTCATTGAAAGAGCTATCCGAAACCCCCATTGCCTTTTTTGGTATCGAGGCAATCGGTGAAGCCGATGACTTAGACTTTGTTGAAATACCAAAAGAAAAACGCCAAGAAATCACCGATAACCTCGGCGATAAGAATACGGTTCTTCATCATGTTGAGAATGCTAAAACGGAGGACGACCTTCACGCGTTAGGTCTTGAATGGCCTGATCCATCGGCACAACATCTTGAGCTTTAGAATCCATACGTCTAATCGCCACAGTCTTTTCTTCCGCTTCGCGCGCGCCAACAACAAATAGAGCCGGAACCTTCTTCACAGAATGCTCACGCACCTTGTAATTGATCTTTTCATTGCGGATATCAAGTTCTGCGCGCACACCTGCATCGACAAGCTGTTTATGCACTTCAATCGCGTAATCATCTGCTTTGCCTGTAATCGTCGCGACAACACATTGTGTCGGCGCAAGCCACATCGGAAGCTTTCCACCATAACTCTCGATCATAATGCCGAGGAAACGCTCCAGTGAGCCTAAAATCGCACGATGAAGCATAACGGGGCGGTGCTTCTCACCATCTGCGCCAATGTAATTCGCATCCAAACGCTCAGGCAAAACAAAATCAAGCTGCAACGTGCCGCACTGCCAACTCCGACCAATCGCATCACGCACATGATATTCAATTTTAGGGCCGTAAAATGCACCTTCATTTTCCGCTTCTTCAAATTCAATGTCTGCCGCGATAAGTGCCTGACGCAGCCCCTCTTCCGCTTTATCCCAGATTTCATCCGTGCCTGCACGATTATCAGGACGCAGGGCAAGGATCACCTTCACATCGTCAAAACCAAGGTCAGAATAAACAGCGTATAGAAGATTACAGAAATCTATACTTTCTTGTGTGACCTGCTCCTCTGTACAGAAAATATGCGCATCATCAACATTGAACTGACGCACACGCATGAGGCCGTGTAGCGCACCATGCGCTTCGTTTCTGTGACAACAGCCAAACTCAGCAAGCCTGATAGGTAAATCACGATACGACTTCGTTCCCTGATTGAATATCTGCACATGGGCAGGGCAATTCATCGGCTTGATTGCCAAAAACTCTTTTGGCTCCTCCTTAAATACAGGGCCATCTTCTTCAGTATTTGGCACAACATCAGGTACAGCAAACATATTCTCGCGGTATTTACCCCAATGCCCCGATTGTACCCAGAATTTCTGGTGCATCAGTTGCGGCGTTTTAACTTCGTTATATCCTGATGCATCAAGACGACGGCGGATGTAACGCTCAAGCTGGTTATAAATAGTGAAACCTTTGGGGTGCCAAAATACAGAGCCTTGCGCCTCTTCCTGCAGATGGAAAAGCTCCATCTCACGTCCGAGTTTACGGTGATCACGCTTTTCCGCCTCTTCGATTTGATGCAGATACGCTTTGAGCTCCTTTTCATCACGCCATGCAGTGCCGTAGATACGAGTGAGCATCGCATTATTAGAATCGCCGCGCCAATACGCTCCAGCAACCTTCAAAAGCTTAAAGGCATTGCCTACTTGTCGTGTAGACGGCATATGCGGGCCACGACATAAATCAAGCCATTCCCCTTGGCGATAGATTTTAATATCCTCCCCCTCAGGTAAATCCTCAATTAATTCAGCCTTATACATTTCACCTTTATCTTTGAAATATTTGATGGCCTGATCTCTATCCCATACCTCACGCTCAAATTTATCGCCGCGCTCAATAATCTTGCGCATTTGCTTTTCAATCGCGGGCAAATCTTCCGAAGAAAATGGTTCGTTTCGTGCAAAGTCATAATAGAATCCATTTTCAATAGACGGACCAATAGTAACCTGAGTTCCCGGAAATAATGTCTGCACTGCCTCTGCCATAACATGCGCTGCATCATGGCGTATCATTTCCAATGCATCGTCATGGTCACGCTTAACGATTTCAATCGATGTGTCTTGTTCTATCGGCAAGGAAAGATCACTTAATTCACCATCCAATTTGATCGCAATAGACGCCTTAGCCAGTGATTTGGAAATGTCATTGGCGATGTCCATCCCCGTAACACCGGAATCGTATGTTCGTACAGATTCATCGGGCATGGTTATGTTGACTTGGTTTTGTGACATCGATTTAAGCTTTCCTATTATTTTTATGTCCTGTTATGACCTTTAGTAGAAAGCGCATTATGGAAGGTTTTGCAAGTATCTTTCAATGGTTTAAAGCATCAGAAACCGTCTTTTCCAATATTTCATAATACTTAATTAGTTATTTTAAATATATGAAATATATACAGAAAATTGGATTTAACTTGATATTTATTGTTAAAAATGTTTGTAATAAGAATACCAATTCTTGATATTTTATTTATTCGAAGGTGCAAGACCATGTCTACTGATAATGAAAAATTCAATACGATCATGCCTGAGACCACAGACAAAGTTTTGTGCGTTCAGGTCGATAAAGTTTTTTCAGAAGAAGGATATAAGGAAAATTTTCTTCCCCGCGTCAAAATGATGATTGAAAAATATGGCGAAATCCGTGTGTTATTGAACTATGTCGAATTTAAAGGATGGGAACATAATGCAGCAAAAGAAGATATGGTGTCTTCCGCTGCGTTGGGGAGCAAGCTCAAGAAACTCGCGCTCGTTAACCCACCCGAAAGTGAAATTTTTCACAGATCCATGAAAAGTGATATCTTATCAGGTGAAACAAAAGTTTTCGCCACGGAAAAACTTAACGAAGCCCTTGAATGGATTAAATCTTAATCAACGCTCGTTCATTGAATTTTCGAGCGTTTTCGTAAACGGCTTCAATAAGTATTGCATCACAGTTTTTTGCCCTGTCAAAATGTCAACACTGGTAATCATCCCAGGTATAATCGGCAGAACTTCGCCTTTACGTTTTAATTCCGTTTCATAGGTTCTAAGGCGCACACGATAAAAGAATTCACCTTGGTCATCTTCAACAGTATCAGCAGAAATATCCAACAACTCCCCCTTCAAACCACCATAGATTGAAAAGTCATACGCCGTAATTTTGATTACAGCTGGCTGTCCAGGGTATATAAACGCACGATCAGAAGGTTTAACGCGTGCCTCGACGATTAACTGATCGTCCTTCGGGACAATCTTAATTAAATCCTCGCCTGCACGCACCACACCACCGACCGTATTCACGGTCAGTTCTTGAATAGTCCCCGAAACTGGTGACTTCATTTCCTTACGAACTTTACGTTCTTCCAAACCGCTCAAACGCTCACGAATTTCATTCATCTCATTAAGCTTCGCTGATAACTCGGTTTGCGCTTCTGTTTTTGCCGTTTGAGTAATTTCGTCCATTCTGGCCGTGGCTTCTTCGATTGCGGATTGCGCGCGCGGCAAACTTGACTTTAAACCGTTCAGCTCTGATTGCTTTTCTTTCATACCGCGCTGCAGCTGCAACAATTCCAATTTCGGCGCAGAACCTTTTTCAACCAAAGGTCTAATCATATTCATTTCTTTGCGTTGCAGATGAATAACGCCTTTTAAGTCACCAATACGGCTGTTCAACTCGTCTAATTCCTGCTCACGCTGCGTGAGCTGTTTTTGCAATACATTGATTTGCCCTGCCAATTGTAATTTATTAGCGCGGAAGGAATTTAATTCTTCTGTAACGCTTTTGGGCGATTCTTTTACCACCTCATCAGGAAACTCAACCATTTCCTTTCCCTCAGCTTCGGCTTGAAGGCGTGTAATAGAAGCCAAAAGCCCAAGATAGCGCACACGGTTTGCCCCTAAATCAGAAGCCGCCTCAATGTCGCGTAACCTTACCAAGACTTGCCCCTCTTCGACAAAATCACCTTCTTTGACAAGGAATTCTTCAACGATACCCGGATCGAGACTCTGTAGCGCTTGCACTTCACTGGACGGGATAATCTTACCATCACCGCGCGTCACTTCATCGAGTTTGGCCACATTCGCCCAAACGACAAATAGCGCAAAAAACGAAAAAATGGAGACAAGTAATAAATGTTTAGATAAAGGCAGTTGATCATCCGCATCAAAAAAGACCGTTGCACGCGCCTGAATAATATCTGCTTTTTCCTTCGCCCAATTTTGACGAATTGCACCCCACTCCGACTGTTCATTTACATTTTGCGCACTAGCAGCGGCAGGTATTTGAGGAGCTTTATCAGACATCTGTTTTCTCCGCTGCTGTACCATATTCACGCGCTTGTAATTTACGAATAACATCGTCTTTAGGGCCATAAGCCACGATGCGCCCACGATCTATCAATATGAGTTTATCAACCAACGTCAGCATCGCGCCCTTATGCGTGATCAGAATTGTTGTTCTATCCTTACAAAGTAAATCAAGGCGCTTGCGAAGGCGGTTTTCAGAGGCAGGGTCCATAGAGGCCGTCGGCTCATCCAGAACCAATATCGGTGGGTCATAAAGTAGCGCACGCGCAATCGCCACGGCTTGTCTTTGGCCACCTGATAACGACTCACCGCGTTCCCCAACTTGAGTATCCAGTCCAGCTGATGAGTCTTTCAAAAATTCAAGAACACCAGATAATTCCGCAGCTTTCAAGACAGAGCGATCAGGTGCCATTTCATGCCCCATCGTAATATTGTCACGCACAGAACCGTAGAATAACTGAGGGCTTTGTTGAACAGCCCCAACATTACGGCGCAAATCACCCGGATCAACCTGACGCACATCTGTGCCATCAATCTGAACAGATCCTGATGTTGGCTCATAGAGGTTAAGCAATAAGCGCTCAATCGTGGTTTTACCGGAACCAACCGCACCAATAATGCCAACACGCTCACCAGGTTCAATAATAAAACTCATATTGTTCAAGGACGGCGTTTGTTGCCCCGGATAATTAAAAATAACTTCGCGAAATTCAACGCGCCCTTTAATATGGGACAGCGATACAAAATGTTTACCTGCAGGGCGCTCAACAGGTTTTTTCATTAAATCATCAAGCTGAACAAGTGCTTCACGGGACTGGTTCAAACGGGTCATAAGACCTGCAATCTGTGCCAAAGGTCCCATAACGCGACCCGATAAAATTACACAGGCAATTAATGCACCCATGGAGATTTCACCTTCGCTGATCATAAACACACCGACAAAGACAATGCCAACGCTTGCGAGTTGCTGAATAAACATCGCCCAGTTTTGTGCAAATGCAGAAAGCTGGCGCGACTTCACAGACGTACGAGATGACTTTTCAGTAAGCTCTTCCCAATTTCTTTGTGTGTGCCCCTCTGCAGCCTGCACCTTAATCGTTTCAAGTCCGATAATTGTTTCGAATAACAGAGCGTTTTTCAGTGCACTTTCATGCATCGACTCTCGGGTAACTTTTTGAAGAGGCTTTTGCAAATAAAACCCCATCCCCACAATCAGAGGGATCGCAGCCAAAGGCACAAATGCAACTGGCCCACCGATTAAGGCGATAACACCAATGAAGATGAGAACAAACGGCAAGTCGATAAGCGCCGCCATTGTTGCGGACGTAAAAAAGTCACGCAACGTTTCGAATTCCTTCATGTTGCTTGCCAAAACACCAGCGCTCGGCGGTCTGGCTGTCATTGTCATACCCATGATTTGTTCAAATAACATAGCCGAAATTTTAACATCGGCGCGACGACCTGCATGGTCCAAGAAATGCGCCCGTAAATTTCGAAGGATAAAATCAAAAACAAAAACAATAAAGATACCAGCGGAAAGCGTGTAAAGCGTGTCAAAGGCACTATTTGGAACGACGCGATCATACACATTCATAATAAAGATCGAACTGGCAAGCCCGAACATATTGATCATAAGTGCGGCGACCACAACTTCGGTATATAGCGTTTTGTTTTTCCAAAATGTTGCCCAGAACCAATCTCGCCCTGTGTCTATTTCCGCTGGCCCTGCGCGTTCATCACTGCGTGCTGTCGGTCTTAGGAAGAAAGCATAGCCCGTGTAAAGCGGTGCTAATTCTTCAATCGTCATCGCCTGTTTTTCATCAGACGTTTCCGGAAACTGAACTAAAAACTTTGTCTTGGGGTGAACTTCAATATTACGATCCTTGCCCTTACGCGGCTCAAACCCTTTTGGATGCCTCACTTGCCAAACAATACACGCTTGATTACCTTCTAGGGATAAAACGCACGGCAGATTAGCCGCGATAGCCAAACCTTCTAATGATCTTTCAACCAACTTTGCTTGTAAATCCGCTCGCTCTGCTGCGCGAATGAAAAGAGCCGGCGTAATACCCGTAGGCGGAATAGGAAGCCCCGCGGTTAATGATGTCATACTCGCCCGTCTGCCGTAATGCCCCGCCATAAGACGTAAACATTCAACCAACGGCGTATGAATTGCCATACGATCGGCTTGTAGTGCCCAACCTTCGGCATTTTTACTCTTATCCTGAACAACAGAAAGGCCCTCCTGCTCAGAAGGGCTCTTCTCGTTCATCTCAGAATCACCTGTATCAGGCTCATCTTCAGATTGATTATTATTTTCGGTCACCTGATCCTAATTCCGTTTTCTAACGATTAAAGGTAGGTTATCGCGCCTTCTGCTGCTCTTTATAAGACCATTTTTCATCGGAATCGACAACACTTTCACGAGGATACTCCAGACCTAGGGACGGAAGCAAGTGTCCTTTCAATGCCAACAAACGGTACACTGCGAGCATTTCTAAAAACTCGGAGTTTACTGTGTTACTGCTTGAAACGAACAATTCGTTTTGTGCATCAAGAACATCAAGAAGTGTACGGCGATCAATATTGAACTGATCCTTATATGCCTTAACAACTTCAACGTTTGCTGCAGCTTGCGAAGCGAACTGAGCCGCTCTCTCACCAGAGGAAATCATGCTTGCCCATGTCTGACGCACATCATTCTCCACAGCGCGCGCAGCTTCTGCACGTGACTCTTTTGATTGTTGATGGCGGTGAACAAATTCACGTGCACGGGCAACATCAGCACCACCGCGATATAGGTTCCAATTCAAAACCACCAATGCGGATGCGCTAGAATCTTCATCATCGACACCACCAATATCGCTCCCTGTTCTTGCATTTAAACGCAAATCCAATTGAGGATACTGTGTCGACTTCGTTCCCTGCGCTTCCGCGTAAGCAACTTCAATATCAGACGTGAATATGTCCAAAGTCGGGCTGTGTGCCAGAGCTTTTTGCACTTCTTGGTCAACATCTTCTTGCAAAGATTCAAATGGAATGACTGGTAATTGTAAATCACCTGCAGCATCACCCACTTCTCTACGGTACTGCGCTTGCGCAATACGAAGCGCTTCTAACGTGCTTGATTCTGTTGCTCTCGCCGCAGCCAATCTTGCTTTTGCTTGCTCGCCATCCGCTCTTGTTGAACGGCCGGCCTTAACACCATCTTGAATTTGTTCAAGAATATTGATGTGATCAGCAACGTTTTCACGTGCAATCAAAAGCAACTGACGCTGACGCAAAACCTCAAGATATGATTCAACAATACTTAGACCAATTAATTCAGCCGTCTCGCGTACACGCTCTGCCGATGAAATTACACGCGCTTGTTGACGCTTAACTTCATAGTGTGATTCCCAACCATCAAACAACATTTGGGTTAGCGTAATACCAACATCTCTACGAACAAGATTTTCTTCATTATCGCCTGAACCTGAACGTGTTCCAACATCATCAGTATGTTCAAATCCGATCTCACCATTCAAATCAACTGAGGGTAAAAACAAAGCCTCGCCTTGCTCTAACTCTTCATCCGTTGCTCTACGACTAGCAGCAACCACTCCATATTCAGGATTGGTAGAAATACCAACGGCTACCGCTTCACGTAAACTATCAACTTTATGATCATTTTCCTGGGAAAAGGAAGAATCAGCTCCAAAAACCAATATAGCAGACACTGCTGTCGTCAGACACAAAGTGCGCACTCTCTTACTCAAAATCACTGTTATTACCTCTCAAGTTACTCAAAAACCCTAACATTTACAAAAAATAGCTTATTTTTATTAGCTATAACACCGCAACTCTTTATGCCTCTTTTTACATAGTAAATCAAGGCCTTATTACATATAGCCGCAGTATTACACTACTTTATCCATTTCGTAAACCACCCTTAACTTGCGGAGATACTACCCCACATCCAAGGATGGTTTATCGCATATTACAGTCAACCAGTTAAAACAGTCTTAAACAATTGTATCTGTTTTAATTGATGTATCCAGATCAAGACCTGTGACACCTTCCAACACGGCAACCTCAGTTGAACCGCCAACGCCGCCGGCACCAGTTTCATCCACTGCAATCGTTGTATTGCCGCCAGACTCCGTCGCGATAACAAAGTCCGCAATATCTTGCGTAACATCTGTCTCGTCATAGCCTGTCAGAATGGCTGACAGATCCAGAAGATCATCACCAATTACGAAGTCTTTGATCGCATCAATGCCTTCGTCAATGGCTTCGAACAAGAAGATGTCATTACCAGATCCACCGTAAAGATCATCATTACCCAGACCTCCGGCAATAATATCATCACCCTCTTGACCAAAGATCGTGTCGTCACCGGCTCCGCCCTTGATGATGTCATCGCCACCATCACGGCCTTTGCCTTCGGAGTTCACCGATTCTTGTGAAAGGATCTCTGCATTGTCACGGATATACGCAATCGTATCTTCACGTGACCAACCTGCGTCAATACCACTCTCGCCATTTTCAAGACGTTCAAACACTTCCCATCCAGAGCCATCTTCTGTGCTTAGGCCATGGAAGTCGGCTAAATCATCAGTGAATAGAACATCACCAAAGATGATATCGCTATTGTCTCCACCTTCAATGACATCGTCACCAGCCGCCAAAAGCTTATCCAAAGGACTTGTGTCTGCAAGAGCCACTGTCAAATCAGTAGGATCATCAATAACAATCGCACTACCATCGGAATCTATGATATCCAGTCTGGAAATATTGCTACCGACACTGATACCAACGCCAATCACTTCATCACTTAAGCTCTGAATAATTGCAACTTCGTTTGTAAAGTCACCGCCGGAAATTTCGTCAATAACCTCAGCAGCAGAACCAGAAGCAACCGCATCACTCTCATCGATGTAGCGGTTAGGCGCGCCATCAGAAATAAAGTATGTCGTTGTAATTGCATTCCCGCCAAGAGGCTCAGAACCTTCCAACCATGCAATCGCATCTTGCAATGGGTCTTCATAATTCGTAAAGCCACCTGTGCTTAGACCATCCAGATAAGCTTGCAAGTTAGCAAGTTCACCGGCATCAGTGATCGTGAATGTCCCTGACGGCTTGCTCGCAGTCGCAAATGGAACAAGATGTACTTTTATCTCACCACCATCATACGTGCTTACATCCGTAAGAAGATTATCAACAGCATCCTTAAGTAAAGAGATTTTCGAATCTGCATTGCTTGTGCTGCCCATTGACCCAGATACATCCAGAACAAATACAAAATTGTAATCCTGTGCTTGTTCTTCAAGGAATGATCCGCCAGCGTCACCAACAAGAATATCGCTTCCGAAACTTCCTGTGATCACACCTTCGTCACCATTAACCAGATGCGGTACATCTGAATGCTCATCATCATTTACATTCTGACCAACAATCAACTCACCTGTGTCATCATACGTCTTGATTTTCAACAACGCTTCACTGGTGTCACCATCAAAGTCCTGAAGAACATATTCAAACTGATCCTCAACACATTCCAGATCATCTTTGTGCTCAGTGTCACGATATGATGTGTCATACCAACCATTGCCACTTGTTGACCACTGCGTCAGGAACCCATCTGCATCATAATCGGTGTCCAGTCCCTTAACAGGGTGTAGCCACATACCAAGCTGATCCGCGAAAGAAACACCTGTCCAATCAGGATCATTACTAAAGTCCTGAATAGTTGTCGCATCCATGTTAAAGCTGAAGATCTTATTGCCTGAACCATCCATTGTTACAGAGATGTTAGAGAATATATCCGTGCTCGTAATAGAGCTTACAATCTCACTGCCCTGCCAACTCGTTTGCGTGTTCAAACCGTTATAGTTATAGATCGTTACAACAGGTTCTGGACCACTGGCATCAAAATAGATCAACGCCATTTCATTTGCATGACCTTTCGGGTTCGGCCCGCCGTTAACTGCCAATGTAAAGCCTTCACTCACATCGTCAATCTTCATCTCAAAGCTGAACTCATTCGTGTTTTCATCATAACATGTTGTGATGTTTTTGATGTCACCACCGTTATCACTCCCCGGAGGGTTATCGACAGAGTACTGATATCCTTGAGAGAATGCGCTTTCAAACGGATCATAACTATACGCACCAGTATTATTGATCGTCAATATACCGTGATCACCTTCGATTGTCGTGTCCGAACCATCTGCAGGAACATCAACAACATTGCTACCGAATTTGATTTGCGTTACCGAATTCGGCGTATCGGCTGAAAGAATATCATTATCCGATACATTGCCATCAAATACACCTTCAGACACATTAAACTCGACACAGTCATCATGAGCAATAAGACCACTGTCATGAACATCCATGCCAATCCAAGCAAGAGCCGTGTCACCATCGGCATCACAGATCTCAACCTGGAACTGAAGCCAGATAATCTCATCTGGATCACCCGCAATATGGTGATCAAGTGGCAGATACTGCGTATAAGTATATTCACCACTCGTCGGATGGATATCCAACGTGAACACAATCTCACCACCGGCAAGCTTACCTACATAACTATTACCATCAACGCTTACATCAATAGCTTCGCCACCAGATGTGATCGCCTCACTGTAACCGTCCATCTCATATTTTGCGATAAACGTACCTTCCGCCTTAATCGAACCGGCTCCATCTGAACCAAAGTCAAAGTCCAACGTCTCTGTACGAACCAAAGGCGTCTCAGGAGTTAGATTACTCTCATCTACTGTCTTGAACTTATTCTCTATCGATGGACCATCATCCAACACCTGAACCGTAATGTCGCCAGACGCACTGTCACCATCAGCGTCCGTCGCCTTCACGCCAAACGTCAATTCAATCACATCATTCGGATCACTTGTATCCGCATGATCCAACTGACCGATCAACGTAAACGTATAGGTACCATCGGCTTCAATATCTAACGTGAAGATATCAACGCCATCCGCGCGGCCAACATAAACACCGCCCTCAAGCGTTACAACAACAGGCTCACCGCCAGACGTTAAATCCGCACCGGCATTGCCCGTAAATTCAAACGAAGACGCATCTGTCGCCATAAAGCCACCAAGGCCATCGCCGCCAAAGTTCGCCGTCACAACACCACCGGCATCATCCGTAGGATCCAGATCCGTCTCATCAACAACAACTTCGCCGCTAATCTCAAGATCATTCACGGCACTGTCATGAACATCCATGCCAATCCAAGCAAGAGCCGTGTCACCATCGGCATC